>BACX01000430.1 GCA_000333335.1 Sphingomonas-like bacterium B12
TCGCGGCGCTCGCCGCTCCTGCACCAGTCGTTGATCGTGGCATACTGGATGTTGGCCATCGCGTCGGCGAAACGCCGCTCGTTCACCCAGGGCAGCAGCTGCCCCTCGGCCTTCACCACCGAGAGCCACTCGCTGATCCGCCCCAGCGACATGTCCTGCAGCGTCTCCCACACGTCGCGCGGGGTGTTGGCGCCGAAATAGATCGTTACCACCGCCTTGGTGTAATTGCGCACGCGGAAGTTGCGGCGGTTGATCGACATGGTGCGATCGAGCACGCCGAACAGGGTGTTGCGGTCCGTCTTGTAATGGACGTGCTCGTTGAACTCGTCATAGGCCTCGCGGATCGCCAGCGCGATCACGCGATCCTTGTTGCGGAAGGCGTTGTAGAGTGTGCGTTGCGCGACTTCTGCGCGCAGGCAGAGCTTGCGCACGCTGAACTTGTCGACCCCGTCCTCCGCGATCATGTGTCGCGCCTCGCGCAGCAGGCGACGACGGCGCGCGAGGATCAGCGGGCTCGAATAGAGCAGCGGCTTGTCGGGATGGGCATCCAGGACGGCGGTCGAGCGATCGAGCATAGCGTACCATAATTGACCGGATGATCGGCCAAGTCCAGCGGCTTCGGCGGCTTTTCTGCCATTCTTTGGTGCCAGAACGGTTCCCGAACAGTCCCTCGTGAACCGTGCTGTGATCGGATTCCCATCACTAGGGACAGGTTCGGCACCCGCGATGGCGATAGCGGTTGTGGGGGGAAGCGGCTGATCATATTACATAGTGCAATATTCAGGGGACTTCGCTTGAACCTCACCTACACCGACGAGCAGCGCCTGCTCCGCGAATCCGTCGCCGGCTTCCTCGCCCGTCACTATGATTTCGATACGCGACGCTCGGCGCTGGCCAATGGTGGCTGGAAGCCCTCGATATGGCAGGCCTTCGCCGACGAACTGGGGCTGCTCGGCATGACCGCGCCCGAGCGGATCGGCGGCTTCGGCGGCGGCCCGGTCGAGACGATGATCGTGCTGGAGGAGATCGGCCGGGCGCTGGTGCTGGAACCCTATCTCGAATGCACGGTGCTGGGCGGCGCGCTGCTGCGCTATGGCGGCGAGGCGGCGGATGCGATGGCCGGCGGCATCATCGACGGTTCGGTACGCCCCGTGGCGGCGCTGTGGGAAGATGGCGCGCGCTACGACGCCGGCGTCGTCGCGACCACCGCGACGAAGGCGGAGAGCGGCGGCTGGACGGTCGAAGGCGCCAAGATCGCGGTGGCGGCTGCGCCCTGTGCCACGCACTTCCTCGTCAGCGCCCGCACCGCGGGTGGACCGCGCGATCGTGACGGCATCGCGCTATTCGCGGTCCCGGCCGATGCGGCGGGATTGGAGCGCACCGATTATGCACTGATCGACGGACGCCGCGCGTCGGACATCGCGCTGAAGGAGGTGCAGGTCGGCGCCGACGCGCTGATCGGCGGCGACGGCAGCGCGCTGCCCTTGATCGAGCGCGCGCTCGACGAGGCGATCGCGGCGCTGTGCGGCGAGGCGGTGGGCGTGATGCGGCGAATGCTCGAATCCACCGTCGACTATGCCCGCCAGCGCGAGCAGTTCGGCCGGCCGATCGCCGGCTTCCAGGTGCTCCAGCACCGCATGGTCGATATGCATACGAAGATCGAGCGGGCACATTCGCTGGCGATCATGGCGGCACTGTCGCTCGATCTGCCCGAGGCGGAGCGGCGCAAGGCGGTGTCGGCGGCCAAGGCCTTCGTCTCCGACGCCGCGAAGTTCGTGGCGCAGGCGGCGGTGCAGATCCACGGCGGCATCGGCACCACCGACGAACTCGCCATCTCGCATTATTTCAAACGGGCGACGGTGATCGAGAACCAGTTCGGCAGCGCCGCCTATCATCTGCGCCGGGTCGCAGACGCGATGGACGCCGACGACTGACCGGCAGAGCGGGGGCGGTCAGGCCGCCACCCGCTCCGGCTTCACGTGCAGCGCGATGAGCCCGCGCAGCAGCTTGTTGGGCGCGTGGCGGAAGTCGTTGGCGCCGTCCACCAGGCTGAACCGATCGAACCGCTTCACGATCTCCTCGAAGGCGACGGTCAGTTCCTTGCGCGAGAGCATGTTGCCCACGCACATATGGATGCCGCGCCCGAAGGCGAGGTGCGTACGCGCATTGCGCCTCGTGACGTCGAAGCGATCGGGATCGGGAAAGGCCGATGGATCGCGATTGGCCGCCGCGAAGCGCAGCATCACCATCGCGCCTTTGGGGATGCGGACGCCGCCCATGTCCACCTCGCGCGTCGTCACGCGCCACAGCCCGGCGGTGGGAGAAAGCAGGCGCAGCATCTCCTCCACCATATTCGGGATCAGCGCGGGATCGGCGTGCACCTGGGCGAGCTGATCCGGGTTGCGGATCAGCAGCAGCAGACCGCCGGCTAGCGTGCTGGTGGTCGTCTCGTTGCCGGCGACCATCAGCTGCTGGAAGATCGACAGCGTCTCGGCGTCGTCTAGCGGTCGCTCGCCTTCGACGCGCGCGTTGACGATGGCGCTGAGCAGATCGTCGGTCGGGGTGGCGCGCCGGGCGCGCACCTTGTCCATGGCGACATGCTGCCACTCGACGATCTCGCGGGCACATTCGATCTCGCGCTCGCGCGACGAGAGTCCGCCCAGCCGATCGGCGAAGGCGTTGGACCAGCGCTTGATGTCGGGAATGTCCCCGCGCCCCATGCCGAGCGGCTCGGCGATCACCTCGACCGGCAGCGGCACCGCGAAATCATGGACGAAATCCACCGTGTCGCGGCCCGCCAGGCGATCGAGCAGCTCGACCACGATGCTGCGTATATGCCCCTCCAGCGCGTTCACGCGCGGCGCCGAGAAGGCGAGGTTGACCAGCTTGCGGAAGCGCGTGTGGACGGGCGGATCGGCGGTCAGCAAGGTGGCGATGTCGGGCCAGCCCTCCGCCGTGATCGCCTTGATCTCGGGATCCTGCGCCCGCGCCCCGTTCATCAGCGCAAGGAAGTCGCTGGAGAAGGTTTCCGGGTCGCCCGCGGCCTCGCTCATCAGCTTGTGCGAGAGGATCACGTAGGTGCGGCCCTCCTCGATCGGCATGACCGGGGATGTGGCCAGCGCCCGCTGATACCAGTCGAACGGATCCTCCAGCACGGCCGGGTCGAACAGGCTGGGCAACGATGCGGGCGCGGTCATCCGAGGCTCCTCTCAGGGATGCCGGGTATCGGGCGACGCGGGCAACCGGACAGCTGTCTTATTGGAGAGGCCGGGGCGACCGCGATCTCAGGCATGGTGCGGCGAGATAAGAGGAGAGAGCCATGTCGATCATCATCGCCGGAACGCTCGATTTCGATCCCGACAAGGCGGAAACCACCATCCGGAGCGCCCGGCCCTTCATCGAGGCGTCGCTGCGCGAACCGGGCTGTATCTACTATGCGTGGACACTCGATCCGACGACGCCCGGGCGCGTCTACGTCTACGAGGAATGGACCTCGCAGGAGGCGCTGGAGGGGCATTTCCGCGACGACAGTTACTGGAAGATGCGCGACCACGTCACCAATGGCGGCCTCGTCGGATCGAGCGTGAAGAAGTACCGCTTCGATCTGTCCGAGCGCGTCTACGACGACGAGGGCAATCCCCGCGCCGACTTCTTCACGGGAGGCGGGCAGTGAGGGGCTTTTCCGGCGCGATCGAGGACCGGCTCGCCATCCGCGAACGGATCGAGAGCTATAACGACGCCGTGTTCCGCCACGATGCGGACGACTGGGCGGAATGCTGGGCGCAGGACGCGCAATGGAACGTCGCCGGCTACGAAGCTTCCGGCCGCACCGCGATCCGTGACCTGTGGGTGAAGCTGATGGCGAACTACGCGCAGGTCAGCATGTTCGTGAACCATGGCGCGCTGGCGATCGACGGCGATCAGGCGGAGTCGCGCTGCTACATCATCGAGATGCAGAAGAAGCAGGATGGCGGCGAGATGCTGCTCTCTGGCCGTTACGACGACCGGCTGAAGCGCGATGCGGACGGCGCGTGGCGCTTCGTGTCGCGCAGCTACACCGTGCTGCACGTCAAGGGCTAGGCGCGCGCGAGATCGGCCCGCGTCGCCTCCGCGACCGCGCGGGCGCGGGCGACGGGATCGGCATAAGCGTCGCGTAGCGCCTTGCTGCGCAGTTCGATGCTGAGTGGGACGGCGTGCGGCAGGGCGTCGAGTATGGCGGGGAGCGGCAGGATGCCGTCGCCGGGCAGCAGCCGCTCGTCCACCGCATCGCGGATGATCGCGGCGCGGTCGGCGAGGTCGAAGCCGATCGGCGGGGCGTCACAATATTGCGCATAGGGGAAGAGGCGCGGATCGAGCGCCGCGACGTCGGCAGGTGTCCCGCCCGATCGGTGCAGGTGGATCGGATCGACCAGCACAGCGATCGCCGGATGATCGACCCGCGCGGCGATGGCGGCGGCCTGCCTGATCGTGCGCACCTCGGTGAACAGCCCGAATTCCAGCGAGACGCGTAGGTCGCCGCCGGCCAGCTCGCACAGCTCGGCGAGCTTCGCGGCGGTGCCGCCGTCGTCGGGATCGGAGGAGACGACCAGCGCATGGCGCGCGCCGATCTCGCGGCCGATCTCGATCACCCGCCGGTGCGCGTCGGCGAGCGGCCCCGGCTGCAGCCAGATCACTTCTACGTCGAGCGCGGGAAGGCCGGTCTCAGCGAGGATCGTGCGCATTTCCCGCGTGGTGGCATCCGACCAGATATCGGTGTCCACCCACACCCCGGTCGCGTCGTAGCCGGCGGCGGCGGCGGCGCGTGCGGTCTCCTGCGGTGAGAATTCGGGCAGCACGCCGGCGGCGAGCGAGATCGGGTGATGCGATCCAGTCATCCCCTCTGTCTGCGCCGATCAGGCTTGCGCGACCAGACTGACACAATGAACAGCCTATGGGGGCGGCATGCCGCTTGGAAAGTTTGCAGAATGTGTTAGTTTCTGAGTCAAGGCGGAATCAGCGCCTGTCGTCATGCCCGAGAAGGTGCCCGGTCGAGGCGCCCGGCGGCGAGGCTCGCGCTCCGGAATGGGTGGCGCGGACTGTTGGAGAAGGACCGTATGAACGTCGCGACCAAGACCTTCCGCCCCGATCGCCACCCCGCCGACACCTATGAGGAGATCCTCGAGCGCGACACCCGTCCGGTGCCCGAGCATCTGCGCGAAGGGCCGGTCCCGGATATCGGTACCGATCCGATCGACATCGATCGCTACGTGAACCCGGCCTTCGCGCGGATCGAGGAGAAGCACCTCTGGACCCGCGTCTGGCAGATGGCCTGCCGCGAGGAAGAAATTCCCAATCCCGGCGACACTCATATCTACGACATCGCCGGCAAGTCGCTGCTGGTGATCCGCCAGAAGGACGGATCGATCCGCGCCTTCTATAACTCCTGCCTCCACCGCGCCCGCAAGCTTGCCAACCTGCCGGCCTGCAAGAGCGAGCTGCGCTGCCCCTATCACGGCATCGCCTGGAACATCGACGGCAGCTTCAAGGACAATCCGATCGCCTGGGATTTCCCGCATTGGGAGCAGGTGGACGTCTCACTGCCCGAGGCGCTGGTCGGCACCTGGGCGGGCTATGTCTTCATCAATTTCGACAGGAATGCGCGCCCGCTGGATGAGGTGCTCGGCCCGATCCGCGATCATTTCGAGCGCTATCACCTGGAAGACACCTACATCGCCTTCCACGTGCAGAAGCTGGTCCGCTGCAACTGGAAGGCGGCGGCCGAGGCCTTCATGGAGAGCCACCACGCGCTCACCACCCACCCGCAGCTGCTGCCCTATCTGGCCGACGTGAACAGCCAGTATGACGCGCTCAGCGACCACGTGACCCGCCAGTTCTCCGCGCAGATGGTCTCCAGCCCGTTCGCCGATCGCGAATATAGCGAGGACGAGATCGTCAAGGCGATGATGGGCGTCGGATCGCGTTCGCGCGCGGCGGTGAAGGGGGCGGGATCGGGCGATGTCTCGGTGCCCGACGGCGTCACCGCGCGCGCCTACATGGCGGACCTCTCGCGCAAGCTGTTCGGCGAGGAGGACGGCTACGACTATACCGACAAGGCGGACGCCGAGATGGTCGACGCCCTGCTGTACAACGTCTTCCCGCACATGAGCTTCTGGGCGGGCTTCATGCCCAATCTCACCTATCGCTGGCGCCCGAACGGCAACGACCACGAAACCTCGATCATGGACATCTACCTGCTGCGCCGCGTGCCCAAGGGCGGCAAGCGGCCGAAGCCGGCGCCGGTGTTCGAGATCGGCCTCGATGAGAGTATGCTGGAAATGGGGCCGAAGGCCGGCATGTCGGCGGGCCTTGCCGGTGTGTTCGAGCAGGATATGAGCAACCTGCCGCTGGTGCAGGAAGGCATGAAGGCATCCGGCACCGGGGTCGTCCATTTTGGCAAATATGCCGAGATGCGCATCCGCCTGATGCACCAGATGATCGACCGCTACATCGCGGCGAGCCAGGCCGGCGAGACCGTCCAGCCCGCCTGACCCGCCGATCCCCGCGCATCCCGACCGTCTGGCGCGGCGGGCGGGGCCGCGCGCCCGCCGCAGGAGAGTGCCATGGACGCGCTCGTCGAACCGACCGTCGAACCGATCACCTACGAAACCGACGAGCCGGTGCTCTATCGCACCGAGGGGCCGGTCGCGTGGATCATGCTGAACCGCCCGGCTTTCCACCATGCGCAGAACGGCCAGATGACCTACGCGCTGGATGCGGCGTTCGAGCGCGCGGCGGCGGACGATGGGGTCAAGGTCGTGGTGCTGGGCGCGGGCGGCAAGCATTTTTCCGCCGGCCACGACATCGGCACGCCGGGCCGCGACATCCACGCGCCGGCCGCGCAGCGCCGCACGCTCTGGTACGATCACAGCAACAAGCCCGGCGCCGAGCGCACCTATGCGCGCGAGCAGGAGATCTATCTCGGCCTCTGCCGGCGCTGGCGGGATCTGCCCAAGCCGACCATCGCGATGGTGCAGGGCGCCTGCATCGCCGGCGGGCTGATGCTCGCCTGGGTATGCGACCTGATCGTCGCGTCGGACGATGCCTTCTTCCAGGATCCGGTGGTCAAGATGGGCATACCGGGCGTCGAATATTTCGCCCACGGCTACGAACTGCCGCCGCGCGTCGCCAAGGAGATGCTGCTGCTCGGCGAGCGGATGCCGGCGGAGCGCGCCTACCAGCTCGGCATGGTCAACCGCATCGTGCCGCGCGACGTGCTGGAGGCTGAAGTGCGGGCGATGGCCGAGAAGATGGCGGGCCTGCCGCGCATGGCGCTGGCGCTTACCAAGCAGGCGGTCAACCATGTCGAGGATGCGGCGGGCAAGCGCACGGTGATGGACGCCGTCTTCCACATGCACCACTTCGCCCATGCGCAGAACGATCTGGTGATGGGCGACGGGCTGGCCGGCAATACCGGCCGCTCGATGGCGGAGCGCGGGCGCGGCTGATGCACGCGACGGTCGGCCTCGATCGCGAAGATGGGCCGGCCGTGCGGGATGGCGCGGGCAGTGCCGCGTATCGGTGGTACGTCGCGATCTTCCTGACCGTGGCGTCCACCATGTCGGTGATCGACCGGCAGGTGCTGGCGCTGATGATCGGCCCGGTGAAGCGCGATCTGGGCGTCAGCGATTCGATGATGGGGCTGCTTGGCGGCCTCGCCTTCACGCTCTTCTACACGATCCTGACGCTGCCGATGGCGTGGTGGGCCGATCGCGGATCGCGCCGCCGCATCGTGATCGGCGCGGTCGCCTTCTGGAGTGCGGCGACGATCGCCTGCGGGCTCGCGGCGAGCTACGGCCAGCTCTTCTTCGCGCGGATGTGCGTGGGGGTGGGCGAGGCGGCGCTGATCCCGACCTCGGTCTCGCTGCTCGCCGATTATTTCGATCGCAGGCGGTTGCCGATGGCGCTCGGCCTGTTCGCGGCGGCGCCGTTGCTGGGCGTCGGCATCGCCAACATGGCGGGTGGGCTGGTGGTCGATCGGCTGGAGGCGATGGGCCGGGTGGCGCTGCCGCTGATCGGCACGGTACAGCCGTGGCAGGCGATGTTCGTGATGGTCGGCGTGCCGGGCATCGTACTGGCGCTCATCGGCTTCTCCGTCGCGGAGCCGCCGCGCACCGGTCAGGCGGTACAGGGCGAGGGCGGCATCCCGATGCGCGCGGTGCTCGATCTGCTGCGCCGGCGTGGCGCGTTCCTGGCGCTGATGTTCATCGCCTACACCGCGCTCGCCATGCAGGGCTGGGGGCTGTTCTTCTGGATCGTCGAGCTGCTGGTGCGGGACCACCACGTCTCGCGCGCCACCGCCGGCTTCGATTTCGGCATCCTCGCGCTGGTGATGGGCGGGGCGGGGAGCTGGATCGCGGGGCTGCTCTCCGGCCGGATGATGCGCGCCGGGCGGCCGGATGCGACGCTGCGCCTCGTACTGGTCGCATCGCTGGCGCTGATCCCGCTCGGCATCGCGGCGCCCTTGGTGCCGGGCTACGGCCTCGCGCTGCTGCTGTTCGCGGGCGCGACGTTTTTCATGGGCTGGCCCAATGGGCTGGGCAATTCGGCGCTCGCCTCGGTCGTGCCGAACGAACTGCGCGGGCGGATCATCGCGCTGTATCTCGTCGTCGTGAACTTCCTGAGCTTCACGCTCGGGCCGCTGCTCGGCGGGCTGATCGGAGACCATGTCTTCGCCGGCCGGTCGCTGGGGCTGACCCTCGCGACGATGGCGACGGTCAACTATCCCATTGGTGCGGTCTGCATCTGGCTCAGCCTCGGGCATTTTCGCCGGGCGCTGGACGAAGCATCAGCCTGGCGCGAAGAACAGGCGTAGGAGAAAAACGGGTGTCACTGGCAGCGGCGGAACGGGCACGGACGACGGCGGACGCCATGGCGGTGGTCGACGATCGCCAGGAGCTGAGCTGGGCGGCGCTCGATCCGATCCTCAACCGCGGCACCAATGCGCTGCTCGCCTTCCCCTTCGCCCCGACGCGCCGCATCGCGGTGTTCGCGCACAATGCGGTGGACACCCTGCTGGCCTATCTGTGCGGGCTGCATGCCGGCGTCTCGAGCGTGCCCGCCAACTTCCACCTGACCCCGCCCGAGCTCGCCTATATCCTGAAGGACAGCGACGCCGAGATCCTGTTCGTCGGGCCGGAGACGGCCGCCGTCGGCCTCGCCGCCGCGAAGGAGGCGGGCGTCGCCAAGGTCGTCGGCTGGCGCTGTCCGCCGACCGAGGGGCTGCAATCGTGGGACGACTGGCTCGCCTCGGCCAGCGCGGACGAGCCGCCGACCGACATGCCGCCCAAGCCCTATCTCCATTATACGTCGGGCACCACGGGCAGGCCCAAGGGCACCGAGACGCCGCCCAATATGCTGCCGCAGGCGGACGACGTCGCCGGCCTGTTCGCGGCGCTGCGGCAGGCGGTCGAGGAGGGGGCGAGCGGCGCGGGCGTCGTCGTCGGTCCGCTCTACCACACCGGCCCGCTCGGCGCCGCGCGCCAGCTTGGCGGGGGCAAGCCGCAGGTCGTGCTGTCGCGCTTCGATGCCGAGGCGCTGCTCGCCGCGATCGATCGTTGGAAGATCGGCACCAGCGTGATGGTGCCCACCCACTTCCAGCGCCTGCTCGCGCTGCCCGAGGAGGTGCGCGGTCGCTACGACGTCTCCAGCCTCACCATGATCGCGCACACCGGCGCGGCCTGCCCGCCCGAGGTGAAGCGCGCGATGATCGCCTGGTTCGGCCCTGTTTTGTCCGAGGCGTATGGCGGCACCGAGAGCGGCACCACCAATCTGATCACGTCGGAGGAATGGCTCGCCAAGCCCGGATCGGTCGGCAAGGCGGTGCCCCCGTTCGAGGTGGTGGTGATCGCCGAGGACGGCACGCGGCTCGGCATCGGCGAGGCGGGGCAGCTCTATTTCCGCGACACCAACGGGCGCGGCGTGATCTACCACAAGGATCCGGAAAAGACCGCCAGCGTCCATATCGAGCCGGGCGTCTTCACGCTGGGCGACGTCGGCTATGTCGATGCCGACGGCTATGTCTTCATCACCGATCGCGTGTCCGACATGATCGTGTCGGGCGGGGTCAACATCTACCCCGCCGAGATCGAGCAGGTGCTGATCGAGCATCCCGATATCGAGGATGTCGCGGTGATCGGCGTGCCCAACAAGGACATGGGCGAGGAGGTGAAGGCGCTCGTCGTGCTGCGCAACGGGCACCGGCCCGCCGCCGCCGACCTCGCCGGTTTCTGCCGCGAACGGCTCGCCGGGTACAAATGCCCGCGCACCTACGATTTCGTGCCCGACGTCGGGCGCAACGCCATGGGTAAGGTCAACAAGCGCCAGCTGCGCAAGCCCTATTGGCCGTCCGATCGCACGATCGGCGGCTGACGACACGAGGAGGAGGATGCCATGAAACTCGAAGGCAGGAGGGCGGTGGTGCTCGGCGCCGCCGGCAAGGACAATATGGGCCAGGTGATCGCCCAGCGCCTCGTCGACGAGGGCGCGCAGGTGGTGGTGTCGGGCCGCAAGCCCGAATATCTCGACGAGTTCGTCGCGAAGAACCCCGGCAAGGCCTTCTCCGCACTCTGCGACATCACCGACAAGGCGGCCAACGACGCGCTCGCCGCCGCCGCCGTCAAGCATATGGGCGGCGTCGACATCGCGGTGAACGCGACCGGCTGGGGCTTCCTCAAGCCCTTCCTCGAAACCACGGC
Organism: Sphingomonas-like bacterium B12; assembly: GCA_000333335.1. Lineage (GTDB taxonomy): Bacteria > Pseudomonadota > Alphaproteobacteria > Sphingomonadales > Sphingomonadaceae > Solisphingomonas. The sequence goes on from BACX01000430.1 coordinate 10,734, forward strand.
CGAGGAATTGCAGAAGATCGGCGACCTTCAGTTCAAGGGGCCGTTCCTGTTCTTCCAGTCGATGATCGAGGCGATGAAGGACGGCGGCTCGCTGATCCAGATTTCGTCGGCGACGGCGACGATCATGCTCAACGACCATGCCGCCTACATGGGCACCAAGGCGGGCACCGATCACGTCATCCGCTGCATCGCCAACGAGTTCGGCGATCGGGGGATCAAGGCCAATTCGATCTCGCCCGGCCTCACCGAGACGCCGATGACCGCCGCCAGCGCCTCGACGCCGGGCGTGTGGGAGGCGTTCCTGCCCGGCTATCCGCTCGGCCGCATCGGCACGTCGGACGACATCGCCGCCGCCGTGGTGTGGCTGTCCTCCGACGAATGCTTCATGACCGGCCAGAATTTGCAGGTGAACGGTGGCCTGACGCTGCGTCGCAACCCTTGGAAGTCGGAGATCACGGCATCGGTGATGGCGCATATGAAGGCCGCCGAATGAGCGATCCGGCCGCCAGCCTCGCGGCGCTCGGGCCGATCATGCAGCTGAGCTACTGCCCGCGCGATTACGATGCGGCGCTCAGCTACTGGATCGGCATGGGGGCGGGGCCGTTCTTCGAGCTGCATCACGTCCAGCTCGAGAACATCAGGTTCCGGGGGGAGCAGAGCGACATCGATTTCTCGATGGCGCTCGGTTATCTCGGCGACATCCAGATCGAGCTGATCCGCCAGCATAATGACGCGCCTTCGATGTATACCGAATGGCTCGCCGAGGGGCGCGAGGGCGTGCAGCATATGTGCGTGCTGGTCGATGACATCGCGGAGGCGCGCCGGCGCGTCGCCGCGATCGGCGGCACCGTGCTGCAGGAGGGCGAGCTGCCCGGCGGCGCGGGCGCGGTGATCTACGTCGATACCGGCGGCGGCCCCGGCACCGTGATGGAATATCTCCAGATCGGACAGGCGGGCCGCGACGGCTTCGCGATGATGCGCGAGGCGCATCGCAACTGGGACGGGACGGACCCGATCCGGGGGAGGAACTGATGGCCGATCGTAAGCCAGACCAGCGCCGCATCGACTGCGTGCTGATCGCGGGCGGCAAATATCACGACATCGATTTCGCGCGGCTGGAGCTGCTCAAGCTGCTCGCCGAGGACGAGCGCATCCGCACACGCGTGTTCGAGGATTTCGAGGCCGTGGACGCGATCGCCAAGGCCGATCTCGTGATCAGCTACACCTGCGACGTGACGCCGAGCCTGAAGGCGCAGGAGGCGCTGCGCGCCTATGTCGCGGGCGGCGGGCGCTATTATGCGCTGCACGGCACCAACTCGATCCTGCGCTTCCTCGAGAACGGCAAGGTCGATGCGCCGGACTGGGCGCCGCATTTCATGGAGACCCTGGGTTCGCGCTTCAGCTCGCACCCGCCGATCGGCCCCTACACGGTCGACGTTGCCGACAAGGGACACAAACTGGTCGAGGGGCTGTCCTCGTTCGAGGTGGTGGACGAGCTGTATCTCAGCCGCCCGACCGCCGAGACGCACGTGCTGCTCGACACTGAGTTCGGCGGCGAGACGGCGGGCTTCGTCGATGACCAATGGGCGCATGGCCGCCACCCGGTCTTCTACATCCGCACGATCGGCGAGGGCGCGGTGCTCTATCTCACGCTCGGCCACTGCCGGGGCCATTACGATCTGGAGCCGGTGAGCGACTGGTGGCCGGAGGTCGATCGTTGCGGCTGGCAGCAGCCGATCTTCTACGATCTGCTCCGGCGCGGCATCGGCTGGGCCTGCGAGCCGGCGATCGCGCGGATGACGGCATAAGCACAAGGCGGGAGAGACGCGATGGAACTGGGACTGAAAGGCAAGAAGGTCATCCTCACCGGCGGCAGCCGTGGCCTCGGCCGCGCGGCACTGGAAATCTTCGCGGACGAAGGCTGCGACATCGCCTTCTTCTCGCGCAGCGCCGATCAGGTGGCGGAAACGAAGGCGTCGCTCGAAAAGCGCGGCCACAAGGTGATCGGCGACGCGCTCGACATGGCGGGCGACGGCTATCTCGAATGGCTGGAGAAAGCGGCGACCGCGCTCGGCGGATGCGACATCTTCATCCCCAACGTCAGTTCGTCCGGCGCGGGCGGCACCGGCGACTGGGACATGACCTACCGCTACGACATTCGCGGCACGGTCGACGGTTGCACCGCGATGCTGCCGTGGCTGGAGAAGTCGGACGCGCCGGCGGTGACGCTGATGTCCAGCACGGCCGCGATCGAGACGTTCATCCAGCCCGCTGCGTTCAACGCGCTCAAGGCGGCGCTGATCACCTATGGCAGCCAGCTCAGCCAGGCTTGGGGGCCGAAGGGTATCCGCGTGAACACCGTTTCGCCCGGCCCGATCTGGTTCCCCGGCGGCAACTGGTCGAAGATCAAGGAAGGGATGCCGGACTTCTACGCCGCGACCGAGGCGCAGATGGCGATGGGCCGCTTCGGCCATGCCGAGGAGGTGGCGCGCACCGTGGTGTTCGTCTCCAGCCCGGCCTCCTCTTACACGACCGGCACCAACATCGTGATCGACGGCGGCTACACCAAGCGCGTGCAGTTCTGAGGTGAGATAATCCTCCCCCGTGAGGGGGAGGATCGCGCAGGCCTCACACCGGGGCGGCGACCTTCAGCACCAGCTTGCCGACATTGTCGCCGCGATAGAGGCGCATCAGTGTCTCGGGCGCATTCTCCAGCCCCTCCGCCATGTCCTCGCGGTGGATCAGCCGGCCTTCCTTCACCCAGCCGGCGAGGCGGGCGCGGGCGGTGGCATATTCGGCTTCGTAGTCGCTGGTGATGAAGCCGCCCATCGTCGCGCGCTTGAACACAATGTTGAAATAATTGGAGGGGCCGGCGGGGCGGCCGGGCTGCTCGTAGCGCGCGATCCCGCCGCAGATCACGACGCGCGCGTGCATCGCGATGCGGGCGAGCAGCTTGTCGAGGATCTCGCCGCCGACATTGTCCCACAAAACGTCGATGCCGCCGGGCGCCAGTTCCTTGAGCTGCCGTCCGACATCCCCTTCGCGATAGTCGATCGCCGCGTCGAAGCCGAGTTCGTCGGTCAGCCAGCGGCACTTGTCCGGGCCGCCGGCGATGCCGATCACCCGGCAGCCGCCGATCTTGGCGATCTGCCCGGCGACCGATCCGACTGCACCGGCGGCACCCGTTACCACCACCGTATCACCGGGGAAGGGGCGGCCGACCTTGAGCATCCCGAAATAGGCCGTCAGTCCGGTGCCGCCGAGCGCGCCGAGATGGAGCGGCAGCGTCTCCGCGCTGGCCTCGATCCGCTCGATCAGGCGCGGGGGCAGCACGCCCTCGTGGCGCCAGCCGATCGATCCCTCGACGAAATCGCCCGCCTTGAACCCCGGCGCGCTCGATTCGATCACCTGCGCGATGCCGAAGGCAGGCATCACGTCGCCCACCTCGGTCGGCGCGGCATAGCCGCCGGCATTCTCCATCCAGCCCTTCTGCGCGGGGTCGCAGGAGAGCAGCAGCGTGCGGACCCGCACCCCGTTCTCGCCCAGCGGCTCGGGCGCGGGATCGTCGTCGCGCGTGAAATCCTCGGCCGTGAGCTTGCGGCCGGTCGGCCGCGCGGCGATGCGCCAGAGCATGTGTCCCCTCCATCTATGTCCGGCGGGCAAAGTGGGGCAGGCGCCCGCCCGCCGCACCCGGCACAAAGAAGAGGGGCGGCTATTCCGCCGCGACCGCCAGCTTCATCTCCTCGACGCGCGGATCGTTGGGGACGATCCAGTCGCTGGTCATCACCGGCTCGGCGCGTAGTTCGGGCGGGATCTTCTCCGGACCGATCAGCGCGTCGGCCTGCTGGTGCCAGTGATAGATGCGCGCCTCCTGATAGCTCAGCGGAACGCCCTCGAACCCATAGGATTCCTGGGATTTCTGGATGAACTTGCCGAACTGGGTGTCCTCTTCCAGCACCGAATCGAGATAGGTGATGGTCGTGTCCCAATAATCGGGCCGCGCGCCTTCGCCCCAGTCCGGCCCGAACCACCAGACCTCCATGCGGGATTTGTCGATGCCGTTCGGCCAGAAGTTCAGCACGAAATAGCCGGTCGGCCCCAGCGGCGAGACCCAGTTGGGGAAGAGGTTGTAGGATTGGGTGCAGGTCCGCCCGATCTCGCCGACGCCCGGGATTTCGAGGCGCGGCGTGCCCTGCGCGGTGCTGGCGGTGCGATAGTTGCGCGCCGGCGCGCCATCCTCCCAGCCCGGCGCCACCATCCGGCCATGGCCGAAGCGGTAGAAGCTGTTGACGTTGCGCCGGTGGTTCAGCCCCGCCGCCACCGTGGTCGGGTGGATGTTGGGAACATGGTAGACCTCCATGTTCGCCTCCATCGCGATCTTCCAGTTGCAGTCGAGATCCCAGACGAAGTGATCGACCATGCGGATCTGGTCGAAGCGGAACTCGGCGAACTCGTCGGCGATGGGGCCGAGCCATTCCGCGAGGCTGGGCGCGTCGGGATCGAAATTGACGAAGATCATCTTGCCGTAGCGCTCGCAGCGGATGCGGCGGAGCGAGCGGCAGGAGAAATCGAGATCGGCATAATCCTCCGCGTCGCGGATCGAGACCAGCCGGCCCTCGTCGTCATAGACCCAGCCGTGATATTTGCAGGTCAGCCGCGCGCGCCGGCCGGACTCCTCGGTGACGACGGGCGCCCCGCGATGGCTGCAGGTGTTGTAGAAGGCGTTGACCTCGCCCGATCGGGCGTGGACCAGCACCACCGGCTGGCCCGCCATTTCCCATTGCTTGAAGCAGCCGTGGCGCGGCAGCTCGTCCATGTGGCCGGCGAGCAGCCAGCTCTTGCGCCAGAGCTGCTGGTGTTCGAGCGCCTCGAAACGGGGATCGGTGTAGCGGCCACCGGGCAGGTCGGGCAGGGTAGGGGAGCCTCGGGGCGGGGCCGTGCGGGCGCCTTCATAGTTCATCAGCGCGCGTAGCGTCGCAACCTGTGCAGCATCCATCGCCTCTCTCCCTCGCGTGATTATCCATCATTACCCAAAAACTGCAACGCGTATTCGTATCTGCTCAATCGGGCAGCGTGACGATCACGGTTTCGCCGTCGATCCGGGCGGGAAAAACGGTCAGCGGACGGGGCGCGATCGGCGCGAAGGACTTGCCGGTGCGCAGATCAAACATCGCGCCGTGGCGAGGGCAGGCGACTCGGCCGTTGCGGATGCGGCCCCCGCAAAGCGGCGTATCCTGGTGGGTGCAGCGATCCTCGACCGCCACGACGTCCGCGCCAAGGGCCGCTACCATCACCTGCCATGTGCCGAGCGTGACCGAGACGGCGCCTTTCGCCCGGATGTCGTCGATCGCGCCGGCGAGATGGTCCATGGATGATTCCGAGATATTGACACGTGATGTAAAAAGTATGAGCGTTCGCATCGTACGACAAGCCGATTCAAAACGGCGAGCATCGAGAGGAGCGACCATGGCGCTCGACGACCCCAAGCCGATCGGTCCGGGCGGGCATCGCTGCCCCGGCCCCAGCACGCGCGACATCATCCTCGACGACGGCTGGCAGGTGCCGGACCAGCTCGTCGCGGAGGCCTACGAGTTCCTCGGCGATGGCGATGTCTCCTACGATCGCTACATCTCGCCGGAATTCTTCGAGCGCGAGATGACCTCGCTCTGGCCGAAGATCTGGCAATGGGTATGCCGCGAGGAGCATTTGCCCGAGGTCGGCGACTATCTGACCTACGATATCGGCCGCTATTCGATCCTCGTCACGCGCACCGCGCCGGACACGATCAAGGCCTATCACAACGCCTGCCTGCATCGTGGCACGCAGCTCAAGCCGTCGGACAGCTCGGGCACGGTGGACGAGTTCCGCTGCCCCTTCCACGGCTGGAGCTGGCAGCTCGACGGCAGCATCAAGAACATCCCCTGTCGCTGGGATTTCCCGCACGTCACCGACGAGGGCTATCGCCTGCCGGAAGTGAAGGTGGAGCTGTGGGGCGGCTTCGTCTTCATCAACATGGACCCGGAGGCCAAGCCGCTCGCCGATCAGCTCGGCCCGCTCGCCGAGCATTTCTCGGGCCGCTGGGATCTGTCCAGGCGCCGCGTCGCGCTGCATCTCCAGAAAGAGCTGCCGACCAACTGGAAGGCCGCGCAGGAAGCGTTCCTGGAGGCCTATCACGTCTACGAGACGCACTCGCAGGGCCTCGCCACGGCGGGCGACGCCAATGCGCAGTACGACGTGTTCAGCAATTACGTGACGCGCTTCGTCCACACGATCGGCTATCCCAGCCCGCACTACACCGAGCCGCAGACCCAGCAGGAAATCTTCGACAAGATGCGCGGCGGCGGCGGGGTCGTGCCGGAGGGACGCACCGCCCGGTCGGTCGCGGCGGAAAAGCTCCGCGAGGAACTGGGCGAGCAGTGGGGCGTCGATCTGGCCGCTTATTCGGACAGCGAGATGCTCGATTCGATCGAGTATCACTTCTTCCCGAACATGTGCCTGTTCCCGGGCGTGTCGCTGCCGATGATCTACCGTTTCCGCCCGATCGGGATGGATCCGGGCCGATCGATGTTCGATCTCGTCTTCCTGAAGATCGTGCCGGACGATGCGCCGGAGGAATTCCCGCCCGATCCGATCCCGGTCGCCGCGCACGAATCCTATGCCGATGCGCCGGGCATGAACCCCGGCCTCGGCGCGGTCTACGATCAGGACACCAACAATCTGGAGATGCAGTATCGCGGCTTCCAGGCCTCGGCGAAGCGCGGCCAGACGCTCGGCAACTATCAGGAGGCGCGCATCCGCCGCTTCCACCAGACGATCGACGAGGTCATGGCGCGGACATGATGGCGGCGATGGACCCGATCGACCGGCTGACCTCGTGGCACGCCATCTACGACCTGCTGTGCGACTACATGCGCGGGCAGGACCGGCTCGACCCGGTGCTGCACCGATCGGTCTTCCATGACGACGCGACGACCGATTATGGCGACGGCTGGCGCGGCGATGCCGACGGCTTCGTCGCCTTCGCGCAGAGGGTGCTGACCCCGCATCACGCCAACCATCACATGATCGGGCAGGTGCGGATCGACTTCGAGAGTGCCGACATCGCGTTCGGAGAGGTCTATTTCCAGGCCTTCCACCGCACCGAGAGCGAGGCGGGCGAGGAGGAGGATCTCTGGGTCTCCGGCCGCTACGTCGATCGCTACGAGCGCCGCGCCGGCACCTGGAAGATCGCGCATCGCAGCGAGCTGGTCGACTGGGTGCGGACCGAGCCGGCCGCCGACGGGCTGATGAAGGCGGGCCATTTCCCGCTCGGCGCGCGCGCACCCCACGATCTGAGCTGCCGCCGCGAGGAGATGAGGGTCCGATGATCGACGTCGAGGACAGGACGACCGCCGAGGTCGCCGACCAACTCGCCATTCGCCGGCTGCTGACGCTCTACGCACGGGGCATCGACCGCTGCGACATCGAGACGCTGCGTGCCGTCTGGTGGCCTGGCGCGACCGCCGACTACGGCACCGGGCCGGGCGATGCGCTGGAATGGTCGGAAGGGGTGGTGGTGGCGCTCGCGCAGATGCGCCGCACGCAGCATTTCCTCGGCAACATGATCGTCGAGATCGACGGCGAGACCGCCACCGCCGAAACCTATTGCCGCGCCTATCACGAGGTCGACGGCCCGGATGGCCCCTTCGAGATGGAGGTCGGCGGCCGCTATCTCGATCGGCTGGAGCGGCGCGGCTCCGAATGGCGGATCGCCGAGCGCCGCTACGTCCACGACTGGAACCGCAACCAGCCCTCCACCGCGCGGTGGGAGGGCGATCTCTACGGCAATCTCCTGCGGGTCGGCCGGCGTAAGCCCGGGGACCCGCTCTACACCGGGGCGTGAAGTCCGGACTTATTTGGCGAATTTACGGAAAGGTGATCCCATGGCGACCGTGATCGATCCCAAATCCCGCCCCCGGGCGGACATGTCGAAATTCCCCGAGCCGAATTTCAGGGACACCCCCATCACGCCGGACCGCTATTATTCGAAGGCGTGGGCGGATCGCGAATGGGAGACGATCTGGACCAAGACCTGGCAGATCGCCGGCGTCATCCAGCAAGTCCAGAAGGTTGGCGACTGGTTCACCGCCGATCTCGGCACCGAGACGATCGTGTGCGTGCGCGGCGAGGACGACGTCGTGCGCGCCTTCTACAACGTCTGCCAGCATCGCGGCATGCCAGTGGTGCCGAACGGCAGCGGCAACGCCAAGCGGCTGGTCTGCCCTTATCACGGCTGGGCGTACAATCTGAAGGGCATCCTCAAGACCGTGCCCGATGAGGCGGACTTCGTGCAGGGATCGCCCTGCGGCAAGACCAACATGGTCGAGATCCAGTGCGAGGTGTGGGCCGGCTTCGTCTGGTTCAACATGGACACGGACGCGGCACCGCTGAAGAGCTTCCTCGGCCCGATCGTCGACATGATCGACACCTATCCGATGGACAAGATGGTCCGCACCCACTGGATGACGATCGAGGGTGAGTTCAACTGGAAGCTCATCCAGGACAATTTCAACGAGAGCTACCACGTCCCCTTCGTCCATCCGCAGACCAAGTTCGTGATGGAATATTCCCATAAATTCTGTCAGTTCGACCTGTTCGAGGAAGGCCATGCCCGCATGTTCATGCCGGGCGCGGGGCCGACCAAGACGCTGCGCGGCGGCGAGAACGAGACGCTCGACCAGCTGGCGCAGGAGCTCGCTTTCTGGGGCCTCGATCCCGAGCAGTTCCGTGGCGGCAAGACCGGCGACATCCGCCTCGCACTGCAGAAGGCCAAGCGCGAGAAGGGGGCGTCGAAGGGCTACGACTTCTCCACCTACCATGACGACCAGCTGACCGATCACTGGCACTTCACGATCTTCCCGAACCTGTCGTTCAGCCTGAAGCCCGACGGCAACATCTGGCTGCGCGGCCGCCCGCACGAGACCGATCCGGAGAAATGCTATTTCGACATGTGGTACATGACGCTCTTCCCCGAGGGGACCGAGCGTTACTATTCGCAGAGCATGACCGAATGGGTCGATGTCAGCGTGCCGGCGCCGCATGTGCAGGGCAAGGTGGGCGAGGTCGATATGGGGCCGGGCATCAGCCAGGACGTCGACGTCTGGGGCTATCAGCAGCGCGGCCTGCGCTCGCGTGGCTACAAGCGCGACTACCTTGCCTGGCAGGAGCGGCGCGTGCGCTTCTTCCACGAGAATCTGGAGAAATGGATGGCCCGCTGAGGCCATCCATCCGCTTTGGCCAAAAGGAAGGGCCGGCGTCCTTTGCGGGACGCCGGCCCTTCCTTTTGCGGTCTATCCGATCAGGAATGGAGGCCGATATAGCCGAGCTGGGTCGCCTTGAAGAGCGTCTGGCTGCGGTTGACCGCATCGAGTTTCATCGAGGCGTTGTGCATGTGGAAGCGCACCGTGGCGCGGCTGCGTGCCATGATCAGGCTGATCTCGTAATCGGTCTTGCCGACCGCCGCCCAGCGCAGGCACTCGACCTCGCGCTTGGAGAGGGCGGGGCCGACCGGCACGCGCTCCGGCTCGCACATCGTGCGGACATAGCCCGAGATGAAGGTGCGGATCAGCAGGCCGAGCGTGTCGCTGTGCGCGGCGAACTCGGCCGAGAGATCGGTGTGGCTGCGATCGCGCGGCACGAAGCTGGCGGCGCCGATCTGGCCGAAGGGCAGGTGCACGGGCACCACGATCGAGGCGGGGCTCAGCCCGCGCCGCTCGAAATTGGTGATGTCGATGGCGTCGAGCAGCGGGTTGTGCGCGGCGGTGCGGAAGCCCTCCGCATTGCACCAGAAGGGTTCGCTTTCGTATCGGCAGGCCGTCGGGAGCGGTGATACGAGCGCGAGGCGGGGCATCCTCCACCAGCGATCCGCACTGTCCTCCGTCCAGCCGAAGACGCTGGTGGCGAGGATGTTGCCGTCGGCGTCGAGCATCGGCTGCTTCGACGCGATATTGTGGCAGGGGGCAATGCGGAAATCCATCATTTCCGCCACGATCGCACGGAGATTTTCGGCGGCAGGCCGAACGTCGCGTGGTTTCGCGATGCGGACGGAATCGATGTCCAGAGGCATGTGCCCTCTCCGATTCGTTCAATTTTCTTCTGCGTGTCAAAATCTACGGTGACCCTATCCCTTTAGCAAGTCATTCCGGCGATAGAGCGGTTAGGGTGCAGCGCCGGTCGCGCGCCGAAGCCCCGCCAAAAGCACAGTTTGCGCGGGCCGTGGCAGTACGTGAAAACCGAGGCTGGCGAGAAAAAGGCGAACGACGATGCGGCGACTGGACGGCAAGGTGGCGCTGGTGACGGGCGGGACGAGCGGCATCGGCGCCGCCACCGTCCGCCGGCTGGCGAGCGAGGGTGCGACGGTGGTGTTCACCGGCCGAAAGGCCGAAGCGGCGCGCCCGATCGAGGCGGAGACCGGCGGCATCTTCGTCGCCCACAGTATCGAGGATCGCCCCGGCTGGGACACGGTGATGGCGACGATCCGCGATCGCTGCGGCCGGCTCGACATCGCCTTCGCCAATGCCGGGATCGAGGGTGGCGACACCCATATCGAGGGGATCACGCCCGAAGCCTGGGATCAGATCGTCGAGGTCAACCTCACCGGCCCGATGCTGACCGCGCAGCACGCCATCCGCCTGATGCGCGACAATCCCGGCGGATCGGGCGGATCGATCATCCTCAACAGCTCGATGAACGGCATCCTCGCGCTGGCGGGGAACGTCGGCTACTCCACCACCAAGGGCGCGCTGCGCCTGCTGTCCAAGTCGATCGCGATGCACTGCGCGGCGAACGGCCTCAACATTCGCTGCAACTCGATCCATCCCGGCGTGGTCGAGACGCAGCTGATCTCGGACGCGATCGCCGGCGCGCCCGATCCTGCCGCCGCCCGCGCGCTGCTCGAGGGCCTGGCGCCCATGAAGCGCATGGCGAGCGTGGAGGAGATTGCCGGCCTCGTCGCCTACCTCGCATCGGACGAGGCGGCGTTCGTCACGGGTTCCGAATATGGCATCGACGGAGGCTCCACCGCCGGCATGATCGCGCTCTGATCGTGGCCGGCCTGCCGATCCGGCAGATCGCCTATTTCGTGGCCGACGTACGGGCGGCGGCGGCGCGGCATCACGCGCTGTTTGGCTCCCGCCCCTATTATGTCGCGGACAATATCCCGCTCGCCGCCTGCCTCTATCGGGGCGAGCCGGCGGAGCTGGATCACAGCTCGCCCTACGGCCAGTGGGGCGATCTGATGATCGAGTTCGTCCAGCAGAACAATCCCGCCCCCTCGGCTTTCCGAGACATGTACCCGGAAGGATCGGGCCGCGAGGGCATCCACCATATCGCTCTGTTTGTCGATGATGTGGACGCCAGCATCGCTGCTTATGCCGCGCAGGGCCACGACTGCGCGCTCCGGGCGGTGACCGGCACCGGCCTCGTCTTCGCGATGATCGACACGGTGGCGACGCACGGCCACATGGTCGAACTCTACAGCCCGACGCCCTCGCTCACCAGCTTCTACGCGATGATCGCCGATGCCGCGCGCGAAGGCGTCGGCGACGCGCTGATCCGCCCGATCCGCTTCGACTGATCCCCGCCGAAACTGTCGCGAAGGATAGGCGCCCGCCGGAGGCCGATCGGGCATGGAAGGTGCTGCTTATCATCACGAAGGAGACGGTTGGTGGATCTCGGGCTCAAGGGATTGAAGGTGATCCTCACCGGCGGCAGCCGCGGCACGGGGCGGACGGCGCTGGAGAAGTTCGCCACCGAGGGCGCCGACGTCGGCTTCTTCTCGCGCAACCAGGACCAGATCGACGATGCCGTCGCGGCCTATGCCAGGCATGGCGTGAAGGTGGTCGGCAAGAAGGGCGACCTCGCCGATCTCGATGCCTATCCCAAGCTGTTGACCGACATCGCCGACGAACTGGGCGGCTGCGACATCTTCATCCCCTCGGCCAGCGCCTCCGGCTCCAAGCTGGCGCAGGACTGGGAGGCGTGCTTCCGCATGGACACGCTGGGCACCGTGCAGGGCTGCGAGGCACTGCTGCCCTATCTCGAAAAGTCCAAGCACGCCGCCATCGTGATGATGTCGAGCATCGCGGCGACCGAGACGTTCATCGCGCCCAACGCCTTCAACGCGATCAAGGCGACCATCCTCACCTATTCGGGCCAGCTCGCGCAGGCGTGGGGGCCGAAGGGCATCCGCGTCAACGCGATCTCGCCGGGGCCGGTGTGGTTCGAGGGCGGTAATTGGGACGACGTGAAGCAGGGGGCGCCCGATTTCTACAAGGCCAGCGAGGAAACCTGCGCGCTCGGCCGGCTCGGCACCACCGAGGATGTCGCCAACGCCATCCTTTTCCTCGCCAGTCCTGCCGCCTCGTGGATCACCGCGACCAACCTGATCATCGACGGCGGCTATACCAAGCGCGTGCAGTTCTGATGCTCTCAAATCCTCCCCCGTGAGGGGGAGGTGGCACGCGCAGCGTGACGGAGGGGGCGGGCGGCGGGACAGTAGACGTATCGCGTCCTCCCCCTCCGTCGCCTTCGGCGCCACCTCCCCGTGGCAGGGGAGGATCTGAAAGTTACGGTTGCTGCATCGCGCCGCCGTCCACGAGCATGCCGTGGCCGCTGACAAAGCGTGCGTCGTCGGACATCAGGAAGGCGATCACATCGGCGATGTCCTCGGGCTGGCCGAGCCGGCCGAGCGCGGCCTTGTTGGTCCAGAAGCCGGCATAATCGGGATTGGCGAAGACTTCGGCGGTCAGCGGCGTCGCGATCGCGCCGGGCTGCACGCAATTGACGGTGATCCCGTCCGGCCCCAGCTCAGCCGCCATTGCGCGCGTCATGCCGAGCACCGCGTGCTTGGAAGCCGCGTAGGCGACCAGCCCCGGCGCGCCGAAGCTCGACATCACCGATCCGATCGTGACGATCCGCCCCCGCCCGGACGCGCGCAGGGGGGGAATCGCGGCGCGGGCGAGGCGGAACACGGCGCTGACGTTCACCGCCAGCACGAGATCCCAATAGGCATCGTCATGCGTTTCCAGAGGCTCGCCGCGCGCGATGCCGGCACAGGCGGCGACGCCGTCGAGCGCGCCCATCGTCTCGATCGCGGCGGCGACGATCCGGTCCGACGCGCCCGCCTCGGTCACGTCCAGCTGCAGCTCGACATCGCCCGCGCGATCGACGCCGAACACCTGCGCGCCGTCGTGCCGCAGCCGGGCGGCGGTCGCCTTGCCGATGCCCGATCCGGCGCCGGTGACGACGACGTGGCGCCCTGCCAGCCGCTCCATCATTCGCCCCCGATCTTCAGGATCATCTTGCCCTGGTTGCTGCCCTCGAACAGCCGCAGGAAGGCGGGCAGGGCGTTCTCGATCCCCTCGTCGACATGCTCGTCGGCGCGGATCTTGCCCTGCGCCACCCACTGCGCCATCGCCGCCGCGCCTTCGGGAAAGCGATCCAGATAAGAGGAGACGAGAAAGCCGTTGATCGAGGCGGACTTGACGATCAGCTGCCAGACGTTGCGCGCGCCGACGGCGCCCTCGGTGCTGTTATATTCGCTGATCAGTCCGCACAGCGCGATACGGGCGCCCTGATTCAGATTGTTGAGACCGGCATCGAGGATGACCCCGCCGACATTCTCGAAGATCACGTCCACCCCGTCCGGCGCCGCCGCGCGGATTTCGGCGGTGAGCGCGGCCTCGTCCTTGCCGCGATAGTCGATCGCCGCATGAAGC
>BACX01000429.1 GCA_000333335.1 Sphingomonas-like bacterium B12
TCTGGAAATGCGCCCGAGGACTTCCGCATGATCTACGGCAGCAACGAAATTTCGTTGCAGCGCTTCCACCGGCAGATCGCCAGGCGCATCGGCCGGCCGATCGATTGATCCGGGCGGCGGCCCACCGGTCGCCGCCTTCACCACCAGACCAACCAGACATGCTCGCGTGGCCGGGCAGGGGAGAGCTTTGCCGATGAGCGAGATGCGCAACCGCCAGTGGCTGATCGCCGCCCGCCCGGTCGGGCGTGACGTGGTGGAGAGTGATTTCGAATATCGCGAGGCGAATGTGCGCGCGCCGGGCGCGGGGGAGGCGGTGGTGCGGGTCGAACTGCTCGGCTTCGATCCGGCGCTCAAGGGCTGGATGGAGAATATCGGCGGCTATGTCGCGCCGACCGAGATCGGCGACATCATGCGCGGGCGCGGCATCGGCACGGTGATCAATCCGGGCGCCAGCGGGCTGGCCAAGGGCGCCAAGGTGGCGGGCACGCTTGGCTGGCAGGATTATGCGACGGTGCCGGCCTCCGAGCTGGAGATCATCGAGGACGACGCGCAGCTTTCGCATCATCTGGGCGTGCTTGGATCGACCGGGCTGACCGCCTATCTGGGCCTCAAGTATATCGGCCAGCCCTTTCCGGGCGACACGATGGTCATCACGGGGGCCGCCGGCGCGGTGGGATCGGTGGTCGGCCAGATCGGCAAGATCGCCGGCTGCCGGGTGATCGGCATCGCCGGCGGTGCGGAAAAGTGCCGGATGCTGGTCGACGAACTCGGCTTCGACGCCGCGCTCGACTATCGCGAGGGCAACCTCTCGAAACGGATGAAGGAGCTGGCGCCCGGCGGCATCGACGTGCTGTGGGACAATGTCGGCGGCGTGATCCTCGACGATCTTCTCGCCCGCATCGCGATGCACGCGCGCGTCGTGATCTGCGGCGGAATCTCGCGCTCCAAGACCGGGGGCATGCCGGTCGGCCCGTCCAACTACTTCAACATCGTGTTCAAGCGCGCGACGATGCGCGGCTTCATCCTGATGGATCATGCCGCCGAATATGACGAGGCGCGGACCCGGCTGAAACGCTGGATCGCCGACGGCCGCCTCCAGTCGCGCGAGGACATGCAGGTGGGGCTGGAGAACGCGCCGCGCACGCTGATGCGGCTGTTCGAGGGCAAGAATGTCGGCAAGCAGTTGCTGCGCGTGACCGACTGAGGAGGGCGACGCGATGGCGATCTATATGCAGTCCACGATCGAACTGAGGGCCGACGGGGTCGAGCGCTTCACCGAGACGATGAAAGAGGTGATCGCCATCGTCGAGCCGATCGGCTGGCGCCTCGTCACCGCCGTGATGCACGTCACCGGCCGCCTCCACACCGGCATCGACCTGTGGGAGATGGAGGATCTCAACACCTATCAGCTCGGCCTCGCGACCTTGCGCGGCCACCCGCGCTTCGCGGCGATCGGCAAGGTGCTGTCCGAGACGATCGAGCGCGAGACGGTGGTGCTGGGCGTGCGCGCCGGCTGGGTGCCGGAGGGCCGCTGACCGAAATTCCCGACAACGACACACCCGAAAAGCAGGGGAGAGGAAGATGGCACGGACGGTAGCGGTGATCGGCGCCAGCGGGCGCCAGGGCGGCGCGCAGGTGCGCCAGCTCGTCAAGGCGGGCTTCCGGGTGAAGGCCCTGTCGCGCAGCGCCGACCCCTTCTACGGGCAGGGCACGCCCGAGGGTGTCGAGGTGGTGCGGGCCGATCTCTATGACGAGGCCTCGCTTGTCGAGGCGTTCAGGGGGGCGGAGGGCGTCTTCCACACCCACCCGCTGCGCGCGCGGGCCGATCGCGCGGTGCTGGTTGCCAGCGTCGGCCGCGCGGCCAAGGCGGCGGGCGTCGAGCGCGTCGTCTGGAACATGTCGAGCTGGATCCCCGATCGCCCCGGCGACCCCTACACCTATGCGGGCAATACGGCGGGCCTCAACGCGCTGTTCCGCACCGGCGTCGGCGCGACGGTGTTCGGATCGGTGCTGTTCATGGACAATCTGCTGACCGATTGGGCGCGCCCCTTCATCGTCAACGAGGGTCGCTTCGTCTATGCGCACCGGCCCGATCTGGAGGCCAACTGGATCAGCCTGGACGACGTCGCGCGGATCATGATCCATGCGCTCGATCGGCCGGACATGGAGGGCGCCTGGATCAACATCGGCGGCCCTGAACGCCTGAAGCCGACCGACGTGGCGGAGCGCATCTCGCCCGCGCTCGGCCGCAAGATCGTCTACGATCCCTGCACGCCGGAGGAGTTCGGCCGCCTGCTCGCCAATGCGGCGGGGGATTCGATGGGCACGGACGAGCATGACGTGATCGCCGAGCAGATCGGCGCCTTCTACCGCTACAACAACACCGCGCCCACGCGCCCGTTCGAGGTGGATTACGAGGCGATGCACGAGCGCATCCCGATCGAGCTGGAGACGATCGGCGAATGGGCCAAGCGGCAGGACTGGGCCAACACCAACGGCGTCCGGCCGCCGTTCGGCTGAGCTAGATCTGGGGTCCGCGACCCGGACCACCAGCCCCTCCAGCTCGGGGCGCAGCTTCACCTGGCAGGAGAGGCGTGAATTGGGCTCGCGCTCGACGAGATCGAGCAGCGGGTCTTCCATCTCGTTGGGTTCGCCGACGCGGTCCATCCAGGCCGGATCGATCAGCACATGACAGGTCGCGCAGCCGCAGACGCCGCCGCATTCCGCCGCGATCCCCTCCACTCCGCTGCGCAGCGCCGTCTCCATCAGCGACCAGCCGGGGCGCCCGAACACGGTGCGCGTGGTTCCGTTGGGCTCGATGAATTCGATCTGGATCATAGGCTCGCAAACGACTGGCAAAAAGGCCGGTTGGCCAAGACCTTGTTGGCCGCTCCGCCCGCCGCCCGCAAGCCCCGCGCAGGGCCGCCAGCCGCCCGTTCGGGGAAGCTAGTCCTTTTGAGAGGCGGGGTGAGGGCAGACAGAAGTTGATGCGTGCTATAGAAAGATCGGGATGGATATCGATCTCACCCCAGAGGATCAGCAGTTCCGCGAGGAGGTCCGCACCTTCCTCGCCGAACGCTACACGCCCGAGCTTCGTGCTGCCGCCGCGCGACAGGCCGGCGTCTTCGCCGAGGGCGAGCTGGCCCGCGAATGGCACCGCATCCTCTATCAGCAGGGCTGGGTCGCGCCGTCCTGGCCGGTCGAATATGGCGGCACCGGCTGGTCGCCGATGCAGCGCTACCTCTACGATCGCGAATGTGGGCTGGCGGGCACGCCCTCGCTGCCGGCGATGGGCCTGCAGATGTGCGGCCCGGTGATCATGGGCTACGGCACGCAGGCGCAGAAGGACTATTTCCTGCCGCGCATCCTGTCGGGCGAGCATTATTGGTGCCAGGGTTATTCGGAGCCGGGCGCCGGATCCGATCTCGCCAGCCTCAAAACCCGTGCGGTGCGCGACGGCGACGATTATGTCGTCAACGGCACCAAGATCTGGACCACCCACGCGCACAACGCCAACTGGATCTTCCTGCTCGCCCGCACCGCGACCGAGGGGCGCCCGCAGGCCGGGATCAGCTTCCTGCTCACCCCGATGGATGTCGAGGGCCTCAGCGTCACGCCGATCATCTCGATGTCGGGCGAGCATGAGGTCAACCAGTGCTTCTTCGACAATGTCCGCATCCCCGTCTCGCAGCGCGTCGGCGGCGAGAATGAGGGCTGGACGGTCGCGAAATACCTGCTGGAGTTCGAACGCGGTGGCGGATCGGCGGCGGGCCGGCTCGGCGCGCAGTTGCGCAAGCTCGGCCGCATCGCGCGCGCGGAGATGGGCGAGGACGGCCGGCCGCTCTGGGAGGATGACGGCTTCCGCAGTCGTATCGCCCAGCTCGAAACCGAGGTGCTGGCGATCGAATGGACCGAGTTGCGCGGTATCGCCGGCCGCACCGCCGGGGAGGCGGCGGGCGATGCCAATGCCTCGATGCTCAAGCTGATCGTCAGCGAGGCGACGCAGAAGATCAGCGAGCTGGCGGTCGAGGCGCTCGGCCAGCGCGGCGCGGTCGATCAGCGCGACGCGCTCGGCATGTTCTCCAACGGGGCTGGGATTGGCGCGCCCTACGCGCTGACGCCGACGGCGCGCTACCTGAACGCGCGCGCGGCGACGATCTTCGGCGGATCGAGCGAGGTCCAGCGCAACATCCTCGCCAAGGCTGCATTGGGACTGTGAGGGCGGAAATGAGCGAGGGGAGCGTGATGAGCCGACCGGTTGCCGACAATCTCTTCCGGGGCGAGGGGCGATCGGCCCGGTTGCTCGGCGGGCGCAGCAAGGCGGACGGGCGGCTCGTCTTCCCGTTCCCGCACAGCGCGGACGCGGAGAATTTCGATCTGGTCGAGCTGGCGAACGAAGGCACGCTCTGGTCGTGGACGGTGCAGCGCTTCCGCCCCAAGACGCCCTATAACGGGCGCGGCGATCCGGATGGCCCGTTCACGCCCTATGGCGTCGGCTATATCGAGCTGCCCGGCGAGATCATCGTCGAGAGCCGCATCCTCGCCGACGATTTCGCCGCGCTGCGCATCGGCCAGCCGATGGCGCTGACCACCGAAGCCTATCGCGAGGACGAGACCGGTGAGCCGGTGCTCACCTACGCCTTCACCCCCATAGCGGAGCCGCGCGCATGACCGACATCCATATCGTGGGGGCGGGCATCCATCCCTTCGGCCGCACCGATGGTCGGTCCGGGCTCGATCAGGGCGTCTTCGCCATCCAGCAGGCGCTGGACGATGCCGGCCTCCAGTGGAGCGACATGCAGTTCGCCTTCGGTGGCTCCTCGGCAGCGGGTGCTGCGGATGCGGCGCTGCCGCGCATGGGCCTGACGGGGATGCAGTTCATCAACGTCAACAACGGCTGCGCGACCGGCGGATCGTCGATCCTCGGCGGCTATGCGGCGATCAAATCGGGCGATTACGACCTCGGCATCGTCATCGGCTTCGACAAGCATCCGCGCGGCGCGTTCAACGCGGATCCCGAGGCGTCCGGCCTGCCGCGCTGGTATGGCGAGACGGGGATGATGCTCACCACCCAGTTCTTCGCCAACAAGATCACCCGTTACATGGCGCTGAACGGGATCGGCAGCCGCACGCTCGGCCTCGTCGCGGAAAAGGCCTTCGAGAATGGCTCCAGGGCGCCGCACAGCTGGCGCAAGCAGCCGGTCGATGTCGATACGATCATGAATGCGCAGATGGTCTCCGATCCGCTGACCAAATATATGTTCTGCTCGCCGGCCGAGGGCGGCGTGGCGCTGATCCTCGCGTCCGATCGCAAGATGCGCGAGCTGGGTCTCTCCGGCCCCAAGGTGCGCGCCGCGGCGATCCGGACGCGGCCGACCGGTTCGTTCGAGGTCTTCTCGCCCTCGCTGGAGATCGAGCGCGGCCAGTCCGCCACCCAGCTCGCATCGGCGGCGGCGTGGGAGATGGCGGGGCTGGGGCCTGACGATGTCGACGTCGCCCAGCTGCAGGATACCGAGAGCGGCGCCGAGATCATGCACATGGCCGAAAACGGCTTCTGCAAGGATGGCGAGCAGGAGAAGATGATCGCCGACGGCGTCACCCGTATCGGCGGGCGCCTGCCGGTCAACACCGATGGCGGCTGTCTCGCCTGCGGGGAGCCGATCGGCGCCTCCGGGCTGCGGCAGGTCTACGAAAATGTCGAGCAGCTGCGCGGTCGTGGCGATCGCCGGCAGGTGGAGGGCGCGAGGATCGGCTATAGCCAGGTCTATGGCGCCCCCGGCCTCTCCGGCTGCGTGGTGCTCGAACGCTGATATCATCCCCGAACGGAGAGAGAGATGACTGATACAGGCGCGGCGCCCGACCGCGAGACCCTGCTCGAAATCTATCGGCGGACGATGCTGATCCACCGGACCGACGAGCGTTTCCGCAACCTGCTGACGCAGGGCAAGCTCGCCATCGTCTATTATCCGGTGCGCGGACAGGAGGTCGTCTCCGCCGCGATGATGACCGCGCTGAACCAGGACGATTATCTCGTCACCACCTATCGTGGGTTGCACGATCAGCTCGCCAAGGGCATCCCGCTCAACCTGCTGTGGGCCGAGTTCACCGGCCGCGCGACCGGCACCTGCAAGGGCAAGGGCGGGCCGATGCACATCACCCACCCTGAAACCGGCGTGATGGTGACGACAGGCGTGGTCGGCTCCGGCCTGCCGATCGCCAACGGCCTCGCGCTCTCCTCGCAGAACAGGGGCGACGGGCGCGTGACGGTGGTCTGCTTCGGCGACGGCGCCTCCAACATCGGCGCCTTTCATGAGGCGATGAACATGGCGCAGCTGTGGAAGCTGCCGGTCATCTTCCTGTGCCAGAACAACAAATATGGCGAGCACACCGCCTTCGCCGCCCACACCGACAGCGAATCCATCGTGTCGCGCGCGGCGGGTTACGGGATGCGCGGCGTGCAGTGCGACGGCAACGATCCGGTCTCGATGTATACGGCCGCCAAGGACGCGGTGGATCGTGCACGGGCCGGCGAGGGGCCGACGCTGATCGAGGCGATGACCTTCCGGATGCTCGGCCACCTGTTCGGCGCCGACTTCAGCTATGTGCCCAAGGAGCTGACCGAGGCCGGCATCGCCGGCGATCCGGTGCCGGCCTTCCGCGAACGACTGATCGAGATGCAAGTCTCCGAGGCCGATCTCGATGCGATCGTCGCGAAGATCGAGGCCGATATCGACGCGGCCGTCACCTACGCCTTCGACAGCCCCTTCCCGGAAACCGACGAGCTGCGCATCGACGTGCTTGCCGAGGAGATCGCCGCATGAACGCGCCGGCCAAGATCAATTTCATCCAGGGGCTGCACCAGGCGCTCGACGAGGCGATGGGCGCCGACGAGAATGTCATCGCGCTCGGCGAGGATATCGGCGACGAACAGGGCGGCGGCATCTTCAAGATCACCAAGGGCCTGTCCGCCAAATATGGCAGGAACCGCGTCCGCTCGACCCCGATCTCCGAACAGGCGATCATCGGCGCAGCGGTCGGCGCCGCGATCACGGGGATGCGCCCGGTCGCCGAGATCATGCTGATGAACTTCGTGACGGTAGCGATGGACCAGATCGTCAATCATGCCGCGAAGCTGCGCTTCATGTCCGGCGGGCAGACCAACGTGCCGCTGGTGATCCGCACCACCACCGGCGCGGGCGTCGGCTTCGGCGGCCAGCATTCGGACATGCTGGAGGCATGGTTCGCCCACGTCCCCGGCCTCAAGGTGATCATGGCCTCCAACCCGGCCGATGCGAAGGGGTTGCTCGCCTCCGCGATCGAGGACGACGATCCGGTCATCCTGATCGAGAACATCATGGCCTATGGCCAGACCGGCCCCGCGCCGGAGGCCGGCTACCGCGTGCCGCTCGGCAAGGCGGCGGTGGCGCGCGAGGGCAGCGACGTCACCATCGTCACCTACGGCCGCGCGGTGCTGGATGCGCTGGCGGTGGCCGAGGCGATGGCGGCGGACGGCGTCTCGGTCGAGGTGATCGACCTGCGCACGATCGCGCCTTTCGACGAAGCGACGGTGTTCGCCTCTGTCGCCAAGACCAAGCGCGCGGTGGTGCTGCACGAGGCGGTGAAAGGCTACCGCACCGGCGCGGAAATGTC
>BACX01000428.1 GCA_000333335.1 Sphingomonas-like bacterium B12
ATGCCGATGCGCTGGGTGAGCTTCACCTGAGCGGTTACCTGCTCCCCATCTTCATGGCGGTCGCCTCGATCGGCAATTTCGCGAAGCTGATCGCGCGCAAGAACTGGCGTCTCCGCCATGGCTGAGGCCGATCCCGGCCTGCTGCGCGCGCTCCCTGCGGTGCCCGAGATCGCGGTCGCCGACGCGGCCGATCTCGATCTCCGGCTGCGCACGGCGGATCGGCCGTTCGTGGTGCGCGGGCTGGTCGCCGACTGGCCGCTGGTCGCGGCGGCGAAGCAGTCCGGCAAGGCAGCGCGCGATTATCTGTTGCAGCATCACAAGCCTGTGCCGTTCACCGTCTCGGTCGGCACCGAGGGCAATGACGGCCGCATGTTTTACGACGCCGCGATGGGCATGAATTTCCTGACCTTCCGCGGCAAGCTCCCCGAGATCTTCGCGCACATCGATCGCGCCGAGGCGATGGCGGAGGCGCCGCCCATCTATCTCGCTTCGATCAACGTGCGTGATTTCTTCACCGGGTTGCACGAGGCGAACCATGTCGACCTCGGCGATCGCTCGGCGCTGGCGAGCATCTGGATCGGCACGCGGACGCGGATCGCTGCGCACAACGACTTTCCGCACAACCTCGCCTGCGTGGCGGCGGGACGGCGGCGTTTCACGCTCTTCCCACGCGAGCAATTCCGCAATCTGTATCTCGGCCCGATCGACAACACGCCGGCCGGGCGCGCGATCAGCATGGTCGATTTCCACGATCCCGATTTCGCAGCCCACCCACGCTTCCGCGAGGCGTAAAATAATGCGCTGGTCGCGGAACTGGAGCCGGGCGACGCGCTCTACATTCCTTCGATGTGGTGGCACCATGTCGAGGGGCTGGAGCCCTTCAACATCCTGCTCAATTACTGGTGGCGAGAGACGCCGCGCTGGATGGGCCAGCCGCAGGACGCGCTCAATCACGCGATCATGGCGATTCGCGACCTGCCCGATGACGAGAAGCAGCACTGGCGCGAACTGTTCGACCACTATGTGTTCGGTAATGACGATCAGGTCGTCGCGCACATTCCCGAAGGCGGCCGCTCGGTGCTCGATCCGCTGACCGCCGAAAGCGCGGGCCGTCTGCGCGCCTTCCTCTTGAGACAGCTCAGCCGATGAACGGAGATTCCATGCGCCCACGCCGGATCGTGATTGCGGGCGGCGGCACCGCCGGCTGGATGGGGGCCGCCGCCATCGCGCGGACGATGGGGCAGACGGTAGATCTTACGCTGGTGGAATCCGAGCAGATCGGCACGGTCGGCGTGGGCGAATCCACGATCCCGCCTCTGGTCAACTACAACCGCCTGCTCGGCATCGCCGAGGCGGATTTCATGCGCGCGACGCAGGCGACCTTCAAGCTCGGCATCCTGTTCGATGGGTGGAAGGACGGTGGCGACCGCTACTTCCACAGCTTTGGGTCGACGGGGAAGGATCACTGGTCCGCCGGGTTCCAGCATTTCTGGCTGCATGGGCTGTCGAAAGGGCACACCCAACGGCACCGATCGGATAGCTGCCGTTGGCGCGCGTGAGGGTTATCGTGCCCGAGCTGGTGATGACAAGCTCGGTCGGAGCAGCGGCTTGCCCCGGGGCGGAGATGGTGGATGTGGACAGGATTGCGGGCGCGGAGTCCGCGCTGATCGAGGCGTTGAGGTTGACGGTCCCGGTCCGG
>BACX01000427.1 GCA_000333335.1 Sphingomonas-like bacterium B12
TCGATCTTCTGGGCGAGCGTGTCGGGGATCGCCATCGTCGCGCACTGGCGCCAGAACGGGCTGTCGCGCCGCTCGGTGGCTTTGTAGTGCAGGATCAGGAAGTCGCGGATCTGGATCATGTCCTGATCCTGCTGATCGTTGAACTCGGCAACGTCGCGCGCGCTGATCTCGCCCGCCGGCATCATCCGGATCAGTCGCAGGATCGCGCGCTGGATCAAGTGGATGCTGGTCGATTCCAGCGGCTCCATGAAGCCGCCCGACAGCCCGATGGCGATGCAGTTGCGATACCATTGCCGGCGCCGCGATCCGGTGACGAAGCGCAGTTGGTTGGGTTCGGTGAGCACCTGCCCCTCGACATTGCCGAGCAGCCGCTCCAGCGCCTTTTCACGGCTCAGATAGCGGCTGCAGAAGACGATGCCGTTGCCGGTGCGGTGCTGCAGCGGGATGCGCCATTGCCAGCCCGCGTCGTGTGCCATCGCGCGGGTATAAGGCACCGGCGGACGGACATTCTCGGTCTGCACCGCGATCGCGGAATCGCAGGGCAGCCAGTGGGTCCAGTCGTCAAACCCCGCGTGGAGCGTCTGCTCGATCAGAAGCGCGCGGAAGCCGGTGCAGTCGAGGAACAGGTCGCCCTCGATCCGCGTGCCGGATTCCAGCACGAGCGCGGCGATGTTGCCGGTCTCGCCATCGAGATCGACCTGCGCGATCTTGCCCTCGATGCGCTTCGTACCGTCCTTCTCCGCCATCTGTCGCAGGAAACGGGCGTAGAGCGAAGAATCGAGCTGATACGCATAGTTCATGCGATCGTCGGGCAGGTGCGCGAACTTGCCCTGCAGCGCTGCGACCAACTCCAGGCAATAATCGTCGTAGGACTGGGTGTGCCCTTTCGACAGCCCATGCAGCCAGAAATGCTGGAACCCGGCGGACCAGTGATCCTTCCCCGTCGACCCAAAGCTGTGGAAGTAGCGGTCGCCACCGTCCTTCCACCCATCGAACAGGATGCCGAGCTTGAAGGTCGCCTGCGTCGCGCGCATGAAATCCGCCTCGGCGATGCCGAGCAGGCGGTTGTAGTTGACCAGAGGCGGGATCGTGGATTCGCCCACGCCGACCGTGCCGATCTGCTCGGATTCCACCAGCGTAAGATCTACCGTCTGCCCCATCGTCCGCGCGATGGCGGCGGCCCCCATCCAGCCGGCGGTGCCGCCGCCCGCAATCACGATCCGGCGTGGGCGCATGGAATCTCCGTTCATCGGCTGAGCTGTCTCAAGAGGAAGGCGCGCAGACGGCCCGCGCTTTCGGCGGTCAGCGGATCGAGCACCGAGCGGCCGCCTTCGGGAATGTGCGCGACGACCTGATCGTCAT
>BACX01000426.1 GCA_000333335.1 Sphingomonas-like bacterium B12
GGCTCCTGCTGCGCTCGCCGCCGGCACGCTCGCCGGCTACCTGCTGGTGCGCGCGGACTCCGGCTGGTTCATGGCGCTGGCCGGCGGCATGTCGCAGGGCCGCACGCCGGATTCCTCGACCCAGCAGCTGCGTGACGTGCTCTACAAGGGCGGTACCGACGGGCTGGAGCTGCTCGCCGGCTTCCTCTTCACCAACAACGCCAAGGTCGCCCTGCTCTGCTTCGCCTTCGGTTTCCTGATGGCGGTGCCGAGCACGATCCTGATCCTGATGAACGGCCTGACGCTGGGCGCGTTCCTGGCGCTTTACGCCAATCACGGGATCGCGGGCGAACTGACCGGCTGGCTGTTCGTCCACGGCACCACCGAATTGTTCGCGATCGTGCTGGCGGGCGCGGCGGGCATCCGCATCGGCTGGGCGGTCGCCTTCCCCGGTCGCCTCTCGCGGATGGACGGCATGGCGGCGGCGGGCAAGCAGGCCGGCACCGTCATGGCCGGCGTCGTCGTGATGCTGTTCGTCGCGGCGTTGCTCGAAGGCTTCGTGCGCCAGCTCGTCACCACCGACTGGCTGCGCTTCCTGATCGGCGGCACCGATCATGCCCGGATGACCGGCACGATCACCGTGATGCAGCCGGAAGCCTATGCGCGCTGGCTTTCGGCTCAGCCGCATGGCGAGGATCTGGCCGGAGAGGGCGGGCAACTCTACACCGCGCTCGGCTGCTCCGCCTGCCATGGCGCGAATGCGCGGGTGCCGGCGCCGTCGCTTGCGGGGCTTTATGGATCGCAGGTCGTGCGACGGATGCAGCC
>BACX01000425.1 GCA_000333335.1 Sphingomonas-like bacterium B12
TCCGGCAGCGCGACCTTTACCGGCATCCACAGCGCCACCGCCGATCTCGATCCGGGTCGGCGATCCGCCCGCCGAAGGGCTCCGCGACGATCGGCGGCGAGGTCGTGCAGGGCGCGCCCGGTTCGTCCAACTTCGTGCCGAACGACACCGACGGCGACGGCACCTCCGCCCACCCGGCGCGCTATTACGACGTGACGCTCTCGGCNGACGGCACCACCACCCTGTCCGGCGCGGACATCATCATCGACCGCCTGACGCTCTCTGGCGCCAAGTCCGGCCTGACGATCGCCGCCGATGCCAATCTCGGCACGCTGATCGACACCACCCAGACCGCCGGCATCATGACGGTCGACGGTGGCTACGTCTCGCTCGGCGAATATTATCTGGCGGGCGGCCTGCTGCAGGGCAACGGCACCGTCGTCGCGCCCGACGTGATCTCGATGCTCGGTGCGATCGCGCCGGGCCGTCTCGGCACGATCGGCACGCTGACGGTCGGCGGCAACGTCATCATGACGTCGGGCACCCGCACCTACATGGATATCGGCGCGACCACCGCCGACAAGCTGGTGATCACCGCCAATCCGTTCATCGATCCCACGGTGGAGGATTCGGTGACCGGCGTCGGCGCGCTCGGCGGCATCCTCGCGCTCGCGCCGGCCAAGGGCTATCACTACGACCCGAACCGCACCTACACGCTGATCTCCGCCACGGGCGGCCTGCAGGACCAGTTCGCGGCGGTCACCGAACTGTCCGCGATCCTCTACCCGGTCGTCACCCAGACGGCGGACACGCTGTCGGTACAGATCCGCGCGCGGCCCTATAGCAGCGTCGTGAGCGGCTCGCCGGTTCAGGATGCCTATGCCAAGCTGCTCGATCGCAGCCGCGCGGGCGGATCGCTCGTCCAGGCCTTCTACGACCAGACCGACGTGATGGCGCTCGATCCGCTCAAGGCATCGCTGGAGGCGGCGGGGCCGTTCGCCCAGCAGACCGAGGTGGGCCTGACGCGGATGCAGGACGAGGCGATCGCCAAATTCTACCGCGATCGCCTGAGCCTGCTGCGCAGCGGTGGTGCTACCGAGCAACTCGCGGTGCTGGGTAATCCGCTCGGCGTGGTGCGCACCGGCTACCAGACCGCGCAGGATGTCGCATCCGGCCTGATCCAGGCGCCGACCAACCCGCGGCAGACCTCGGTCAAGCTGCCCGAAGGCGTCAGCGCCTATCTGGCGGGCGGCTATCTGGACGGCTCCTCGCGGCCGCTGCCGAACCTGATCACCGGCAAGAAGGATGATCTGTCGGGCTGGTACGTCGCGGGCGGCATCGAAAAGCAGATCGACGACCGGNNACATCACGGCGTCTCGGCCAGCTACTCGCACGGCAAGGGCG
>BACX01000424.1 GCA_000333335.1 Sphingomonas-like bacterium B12
CGAGCTCAGCTGGTTCTTGAGATCGAACGGGGCGAGCAGGCCCTCGATGTCCGCTTTCGCAATCTCGGATGCTGGCTTGTCCTGCACGGTCAGGAGCACAAGCGCGATGATACCCTTGGTGATGGCGGCGTTCGAGTCGGCAAGGAAGTGGAGCCGGTCACCGTCAGGTTGGGTGGGATAGACCCACACAGAAGCGGAGCAGCCCCGCACCAGCGTCGCATCGGTCTTGAGCGGCTCGGGCATCGCTTCGAGCTGACGACCGAGATCGATCAGCAGGCGGTAGCGGTCATCGGAATCGAGGAATTCATATTCCTCGCGGATATCGTCGAGAGAGGCGGCCATGGCGGGGCGGTTAGCAGCGTGGCCGGCGGGCGGGAAGCCCTCAGCCGGCCACGCACCCCCGCGAAGTCAAAGGTCGATCCCCGCCGCGATCGCCTCGAGCTTGCGCACGCGCTCCTTGAGGTCGGCCAGCTCGATGCGGGCGCCGGTGTTGGCGGGCGCCGCGGCAGCCGGCATGTCGGGATGGTCGCCGGCGAGCGCGGTACGCTGCAGGTCGAGCCAGCCGCGCCAGCCGGCCAGAGTGGCGGTGGTCACCATCGCGAGGCCAGCAAGGCCCGCGATGGACAGGGTGATGATGGAGACGGTCTCGGTCATCGCATCGGTCCTCGATTTTACTGGCGTTCGCGGCTGGACGGCCGGTCACGCAGGGCTTCGATCTCGCGATCGAGGCTGGTGGAGCTGTCGGTGGCGATCCGCTCGAGCACCGCGATCCGGTCCTTGAGCGCGCGGACTTCCTCGCGGAGCCGCTGGTTCTCCGCGTCGTCGGCATCGCCGGCGAAGCGTTGGCGGGGCGTGTCGAAGCGGTCGCGGTTGGCGTTGCGGCGGCCGAAGCTGCCTCCGCCGAGGCCGCATTTGTCGCGGTAGATGCGGGCGGCGATCACCATGCCCACGATCACGACGACCATCCATTCACCGTGGTTCATTGTCTGTCTCCCTGTTGGGAAGCGTCAGCTGAGAGGTCGATCAGTTCAGAGGGCTGTCGCGCAGCCGGTCGATCTCGTCGGCGAGATTGGCGGAACGGTCGGTCAGGATGCGCTCCAGCACCGCGACACGTTGTTCCAAGCGCTCGGTCTTGGCGGCGTATTGCGCGGCCTTCTCGGCGGCCTCGCTGGAGGCCTGCTGCGTCGCGCGCTCCTTCATGTCGATCCAGCGCTTGAGCGGGCCTGACAGGATCGCGACGATCGGGATCATCAAAGCGAAGATGGGGATCAGAAGGGGGCTCATCGGGCGTTTCCTTCAGCGGTGATCAGTTGGCTGGGCCGCGCAGGCCGTCGATTTCGCGATCGAGGCGGTAGGCACCGTCGGTGACGATCCGTTCGATATTGGCGAGGCGATCCTTGACCGAGCCGAGCTCGGCGCGGAGCTGGGCATTTTCCTGCGTCAGCAGCTTCACCCTCTCGTCGGTCTCGGTATTGCGGACCGGATGGAGCGCCTTGCCCCAGCTGTTTTCCAGCGGGTAGCCGTTCTTGATCCTGAGCCAGGTGGTGAACACCCAGCCGACGATCGCGGTGAAGCCGACGATCAGGCCACCCATGAGGATGAAGGGCAGCAATTGCATGAAGGCGTCGTGGGCCATGGTCCGTCTCCCCTCTCAGGCGCTCAGCGCAGGCTGTCGATCTCGTCGGCGAGGCGACGATTGTGGCTGGTGTAGTAGACTTCGAGGTCGGAGAGCCGGCGGTCGATGTCGCGGAAGCGGCTGCGCACGTCGCGGACCGAATTGCCCGGCGTCACGCGGACCTTCTGCCAGAACTTGCGGTCCTCGTAGCTCATGTCCTCGAATTCCCTCGGCTTGTCCGAGGCGATCCATGCGGTGATCCAGTAGGCGATCAGCGTCCAGGGGAAGCCGCCGATCAGGGTGAGGATCACGGCGGCGACGCGCACCAGGGTCGCATCGAGGCCGGTATAGTCGGCGATGCCNGAGCAGACGCCGAGCCACTTGGAATTCCGCTTGTCGAGGTAGAATTTGGTGTGACGGGCGGGACATCGATTTCTCCCTAATCTTGTTCTGTTCGTCAGGCGCGGCCCTGCCAGTCGTCCGCATCGCGGCCGAGATCGCGGGTGATGTCGCGGCTCGGGCGTTCGGACTGGCCGGGGCGCCAGTTGGGATTGTCGGCGGCGACGATGCGCTCGATGGTCGAGAGCCGGTCGTCGAGGCGGCGGGCGAGGTCGTGCAGGCCGTCGAGGAGGTTCTCGTCCTCGATCGAGAGGCCGCGGGCCCTCTTCCACTGAGTCACGTAGTGGAAGATGATCCAGGGCAGCCCGATGAAGAGGATGCCGCAGACGAAGATCGGGACAACGGTATCCTCCATCGGATCAGCCCTCCTGGCCGGCGGACTTGCCCATGCGGGCCTTCAGCGCCTCGAGCTCGGCATCGACCTTCTCGGACGACTTGAGATCGGCGATCTCCTCTTCCAGCGTGCGGGGCGCGGCGCCCATGCCGGCGGCGTCGGCGCGCCCTTCCGCGAAGTCGACGCGGCGTTCCAGCGTCTCGAAGCGGGCGAATGCCTCGTCGATCTTCGGGCCGTTGGTCATCTCGCGCAGCTTGTAGCGGTTGTGCGCGCTCTCCAGCCGGGCGACGATCGAGGTCTGACGGGCACGCGCCTCGCGCAGCTTGTTCTGGAGCTTGGTGATGTCCGCCTCGGACGCCTGCAGGGCATCGTCCAGCACGCCGATCTCTTCCTTCAGGCGCTCGGCCATGTCGGTCGCCTTATTCTTTTCGACCAGGGCGGCCTTGGCGAGATCCTCGCGGCCCTTACTCAGCGCCAGCTCGGCCTTCTCGGTCCAGCTCTCCTGGAGTTTGTCGAGCTTGGCGATGTGGCGGCGCATCTCCTTCTGGTCGGCGATGGTGCGCGCGGCCGAGGCGCGAACCTCGATCAGCGTCTCTTCCATCTCCATGATGATCATGCGGATCATCTTCGCCGGATCCTCGGCCTTATCGAGCAGGTCGGTGACGTTGGCGGCGATGATGTCTCGGGTGCGGGAGAAGATACCCATATGCTGCACTCCAGTTTCGAACTTGGTGGGGAAGGGCCGGCGGGGGCGGGGACGTGCCCCCGCCGGCGGAGCGTCGATCAGGACAGGGCCGGACCGACGGCGGCGGCGACGCAGGCGAAGCTTGCGGCGGCCGTCGCGACCAGGGTGACGAGCGCGACGGTGATCCGGCTGCGCTCCGTGGCGTCGAGGGTGAACATGGTGACTTCTCCGTCTTCGATTTCGTCGACCGCGTGATGCGGTTACGAGAACAGTTCTGCAGAGAGCGTGCCAGTTTCGACGAACGACCATTTTCTGCCGCTTCTTGCCGTGTTAATACAGTAATACGCCATGTGAGGCTTGCCAAGCGTTGGTGAAATATCCCAACTGGCGCCCATGGATCGCGACCAGAAATTCATCGGCGAATCGACCGCCTTCCTCGACGCCGTCGAGCGTGCGAGCCGCGCCGCGACGCTGAACCGTCCCGTCCTCGTGATCGGCGAGCGCGGCACCGGCAAGGAACTGATCGCCGAACGCCTCCATCACCTCTCGCCGCGCTGGGCTGGTCCGTTCGTGACGCTGAATTGCGCGGCACTACCCGAGACGCTGATCGAGGCCGAGCTGTTCGGGCACGAGGCGGGCGCCTTCACCGGCGCCACCAAGGCGCGCGCGGGGCGCTTCGAGGAGGCGGACGGCGGCACGCTGTTCCTCGACGAGCTGGCCACGATGTCGTCGGGCGCGCAGGAGCGGCTTCTGCGCGCGGTCGAATATGGCGAGGTGACGCGGATCGGCTCGTCCAAGTCGATCCGCGTCGACTGCCGCATCGTCGCGGCGACCAACGAGAACCTGCCGGGATTGGTCGAAACCGGCCGCTTCCGCGCCGACCTGCTCGATCGCCTGTCGTTCGAGGTGGTGACTTTGCCTCCTTTGCGCCATCGCGAGGGCGATATTCCCGTGCTCGCCGATTTCTTCGGCCGTCGCATGGCGATCGAGGTGGGCTGGGAGCGCTGGCCGGGCTTCGGTCCCAAGGCGATGGGCGCGCTGGTCGGCTACGAATGGCCGGGCAACGTCCGCGAGTTGCGCAACGTGATCGAGCGCGCCGTCTATCGCTGGGAGGAGGGCAAGCCGATCGACACGATCGAGTTCGATCCCTTCGCCTCGCCCTGGCGGCCGCAGGGTGCCGCCGCCAAGCCGGCGATGACCGCCGAGCCGGGGCCGGCGCAGGCCGTGGCGGTGGTTGAGGAACCCGACACCACCGACTTCAAGGCGGCGTGCGAAGCCTATGAGAAGCGTCTGCTGGAGGCAGCGCTCAAGCGGTGTCGCTTCAACCAGCGCACGACGGCGGTAGCACTGTCGCTGACCTACGACCAGCTTCGCCACGCGCTCAAGAAGCACGCCTTGCTCGATCGCACCTCCTGAGGGTGAGAACGAAGGGCCGGGAGGGGGACTTCCGGTTGTTGAGGGATGGAAG
Source organism: Sphingomonas-like bacterium B12 (assembly GCA_000333335.1). Lineage (GTDB taxonomy): Bacteria > Pseudomonadota > Alphaproteobacteria > Sphingomonadales > Sphingomonadaceae > Solisphingomonas. Next base: position 4,502 of record BACX01000424.1, read on the forward strand.
AGCCCGACCCTCCGCTCTCGAATCCCAAGACGGTGCCGATCGCTTCCGGCCTTACCTCGTTTCGCGTCCGTTCTGTGAGAATGCTTCGCAACAGGCGATTTCGCTGCACTTTTGGTTTCGGGAGGCGTTAGGGAGCCGAACCTTTTTGCCAACCAGCCAGGAGACGCCCGATGGCCTTCATCCTCCCCCCGCTGCCCTTCGACAAGACTGCCCTCGATCCGATCATGTCGGCCGAGACCTTCGATTACCACCATGGCAAGCACCACAATGCCTATGTCCAGAAGGTCAATGGCTGGGAAGACGAGAAGGGCCTGAAGGGCAAGTCGCTCGTCGAGGTGATCCACCTGTCCAAGGACAAGGGCGACAAGGGCCTGTTCAACAACGCCGCCCAGATCTGGAACCACACCTTCTTCTGGAACAGCCTGGCGCCGGCCGGCACCACCAAGCCGAGCGAAAAGCTCGCCAAGCTGATCGACGATTTCGGCGGCCAGGACGCGCTGATCGCCAAGCTGAAGGAAGAGGCCGTCGGCCACTTCGCGTCGGGCTGGGCGTGGCTGGTGCTGGATGGCGGCGCACTCAAGGTGACGTCGCTGCACGACGCCGACACGCCGGTGGTGCATGAGGGCATGAAGCCGCTGCTCACGCTCGATGTGTGGGAGCACGCTTATTACATCGATTATCGCAACGCCCGTCCGGATTTCGCCGAAAAGGTGCTCAAGAACGTCGTGAACTGGGACTTCGTGTCGCAGAACCTCGACGGCGAGGGCATTTCGCGCGCCGATCAGCCGGCGGCGTGATGATGAGGAGCGGGGCGGCCTGGGCTGCCCCGCTCATTCCGTCGGCGGAGCGTCCGCAATCGCTTCCGCCGGGGTTTCGCCCAAGCCGTGCTTCAGCAGCATCGGCACGTTGGCGGCGGCGAAGATCATCGTGGCGGGCAGCGCGCCCCACAATTTGTAGCCGATCCAGACGCTCGTCGAGAAATTGCGCCAGACGATCTCGTTGGCGATCGCCATGACGATGAAGAAGACGGCCCAGTTGCGCGACAGCAGCACCCAGCCTCGCTCGTCCAGCCCCGGATAGGCGGAGCCGAGCGCCAACTTGAGCGTCGGCCTGCCGGTCCACAGCCCGAACCACAGGATGCCCGATACCATCAGATAATAGATGGTCGGCTTGATCTTGATGAACCAGTCCTGGTGCAGCCAGAGCGTCAGGCCGCCCAGCACCAGCACCATCGCGCTGGAAAACCACTGCATCGCCGAGATCCAGCCGAATCGGATGCGCGAGAAGATCATCGCGGCGACCGTGGCGACCATGAAGATGCCGGTGGCGGCGAAGATGTTCTTCCCGGTCAGCGAATAGGCCGCGAAATACACGACCAACGGCCCGAGATCGAGCGCGAGACGCAGCAACGGCCCGGCTTCGGGCTTGGCGGGGGTGTCCAAAGCGATCCTCTCCATTCCCGCCGGCATAGAACCGGTCGGCCTTCGCAATCCTGAACGTGCTTGACGCTTACTTCACGCTGGCCTTGCTGCCCGCGATCAGCCCGGCGACTTCGTCCGGATCGAAGGGGCGGAAATCCTCCAGCGTTTCGCCGACGCCGATGGCGTGGATCGGCAGGCCGAACTTCTCCGCCGCCGCGACCAGCACGCCGCCCTTGGCGGTACCGTCCAGCTTGGTCATCACCAGCCCGGTGACGCCTGCGTCGCGGCCGAAGATCTCGATCTGGCTGATCGCGTTCTGGCCGGTGGTGGCGTCCAGCACCAGCACCACGTCGTGCGGCGCGGCGGGGTTGAGGCGGCCGAGCACCCGGCGGATCTTGGACAGTTCGTCCATCAGCCCTGCCTTGTTCTGCAGCCGGCCGGCGGTGTCGACGATCAGCACGTCGGTGCCGATCGCGGTGCCCTGCTTCACGCCTTCCCAGACGAGCGACGCGGCGTCGCCGCCCTCCTTGCCGGTGATGATCGGCACGCCGATCCGCTCCGCCCAGACCTTCAACTGGCCGATCGCGGCGGCGCGGAAGGTGTCGCCGGCGACCAGCATCACCTGATAATCCTGCTCCTGCAGCAGATGGGCGAGCTTGGCGATGGTGGTGGTCTTGCCCGATCCGTTGACGCCGATCACCAGGATCACCTGCGGGCGGGGAAAGGCCTCGATCTCCAGCGGCTTGGCGACCTTGCGGAGCACCTTGGCCACTTCCTCTGCGACCACCTTGCGGACGCCGGCCTCGTCGAGATCCTTGTCGTAGCGCTCGTCCTCCAGCCGGTCGCGGATGCGCATGGCGGTGACGGGGCCGAGATCGGAGGCGATCAGCGCCTCCTCGATCTGGTCCAGCGTCTGACGATCGAGCTTTTCCTTGGTGAACAGATCGCCCAGATTTCCGCCCAGCCGCTCGGCGGTGCGGCGGAAACCGGCGGCCAGCTTGTCGTGCCACAGGGCGGTGTGGGGAACGCGCCGGGATTCGGGTGTGTCGGTCAAATGGCCTCTCCGACGAGCATCTCGCCTTCGATATGGGTGGCGCGCATGGCGACGACATCGCCGCGCCGGATGGCGTTGGTGGAAGCGCCGCGCGGTGCGGCACCGGACGCGAGGCGGGCGGGGGCATAGCCGGCGGTATGGCCGCGTCCGTCGATCTGCTCGATCAGCAGGTATTGTTCGGTGCCGACCAGCGTCTCCAGCCAGCGGCGGCGGCGCGTCTCGGCGGCATCGCGCAGGCGGCGCGCACGGGCGGCGACCAGCACGGGGTCGAGTGCCGGCATCCGCGCGGCGGGCGTGCCGGTACGGGGCGAGAAGGGGAAGATGTGCGCGTGGACGATATCGCAATCGTCGAGCAAAGCGAGGCCGTTCAGCGCCTGCGCCTCGGTCTCGGTCGGGAAGCCGGCGATCAGGTCGGCGCCGATCGCGATATCCGGGCGCCTGGCCTTCAGCCGCTCGACCATGGCCACCGACTGGGCGCGCGAATGGCGGCGCTTCATGCGCTTCAGAATCATGTCGTCGCCGGCCTGCAGCGAGAGGTGGAGGTGCGGCTGGACCCGCGGCTCGCCGGTCACCAGATCGAACAGGCGATCGTCGATCTCGACCGAATCCAGCGAGGAGAGACGCAGCCGTCGCAGGCCGGGCACCAGTTTCAGCACGCGCTCGACGAGGTGGCCGAGGCTCTGGTCGCCCGGCAGATCCGGCCCGTAACTGGTGGTGTCTACACCGGTCAGCACGACCTCGTTATAGCCTTCGTCGACCAGCGCCTGGATGCGATCGACGACCAGCCCGGCCGGCACCGATCGGCTCGGCCCGCGCGCGAACGGGATGATGCAGAAGGTGCAGCGATGATCGCAGCCATTCTGCACCTCGACGAAGGCGCGCGCGCGCTCGCCGAAACCGGCGACGAGGTGCGGCGCGGTCTCGCGCACCGCCATGATGTCGGAGACGCGGACCTGCTCGGCCGAGGGCAGGAAGTGGCGTGCGTCCCACTTCTCTTTGTTGCCGATCACCGCAGCTACTTCCGGCATCGTGGCAAACCGCTCCGGCTCGACCTGTGCCGCGCAGCCCGTCACCACGATGCGCGCATCGGGCCGGCGCTTCGCCGCGCGGCGTATCTCCTTGCGCGCCTGGCGGACGGCTTCGGCGGTCACCGCGCAGCTGTTGACGATGACGAGATCGTCCTGATCCCCGGCGAGCGCGCGCATCGCCTCGCTCTCCGCCGCGTTCAATCGGCATCCGAGGGTGACGATCTCGGTCACGCCGGGAAGGCCTCCAGATCGAGCTCGCCCGAGAATACGTGGGTGGCGGGGCCGGTCATGCGGATCGTCCCGCCGGGCTGCCATTCGATCACCAGATCGCCGCCCGGAAGCGCGACGGTCACGCCGCTCCTGGCTCGGCCGGCGCGGATCGCGGCGACTGCCGTGGCGCAGGCGCCCGTCCCGCAGGCGAGCGTCGCGCCCGATCCGCGTTCCCACACGCGCAGGCGGATACGATCGGGGCTTTCGATCGTGGCGAAATTGACGTTCACCCGCTCGGGGAAGACCGGGTCGTGCTCGATGGGGCGGCCCAGCGCCTCGATGTCCAGCGCATCGGTATCGGGCACGAACAGGATGACGTGCGGGTTGCCGACGCTGAGCGCGATCGGCGGCGCGATCGTCTCCACGCCGTCCCACGCCAGCGGCAGCGCGCGCGCGTCCATCGCATAGGCCAGCGGCACCGTATCCCAGTCGAAGCGCGGCGCCCCCATGTCGACGCTGGCGCCGCCGCTGGTCACGGACAGATCGAGGATACCGCCCATCGTCTCCAGCGTCGTGCCGTCGCCGAGCAGGATGGCGGCGCAGCGGGTGGCGTTGCCGCAGCTTTCTACCTCGCCCCCGTCGGCGTTCCAGATACGCATCCGGGCGGCGGCGACGTCGGACGGTTCGATCAGGATCAGCTGATCGCAGCCGACGCCGAAGTGGCGATCCGCGATGGCACGGGCGCGCTGCGGCGTGATGGCGATCGCGGCTTCACGCGCGTCGAACACGACGAAGTCGTTGCCCAATCCGTGCATCTTGTGAAAAATCTGCCGCATCGCGCGCATCTAAGGGCGCGCTTCCCCCAAGTCCATGTCCAAGTCGAGGTCTAACTCTATCAGGCGCGGCGCTGCAGCGGTTCCTCGACGACGCCGCGCGCGCTCGGCAGCAAGCCTTTCTCGGCGAGCAGGCGGCGGGCGGCGGCGACCGTCATCGGCTTGCCGAAATGCCAGCCCTGGCCCTTGTGCAGGCCCATCTTGCGTAGACTGTCGTAGATGCCCTGATCCTCGATACCTTCGGCCGTGATCGGCAGGTTGAGGCTTTCGCCGAGCTTCGAGATGGCGTCCACGATCGCCATCGATTCCGGATCCTTGTTCATCGCCGTGACGAAGCTCTTGTCGATCTTGATGCGATCGAACGGCAACGCGCGCAGGTGGGCGAGCGAGGAATAGCCGGTGCCGAAATCGTCGAGCGCGAGGCGGATGCCTTGGTTCTTCAGGCTGCCGACGATCGACTGGGCGAGGCTGAGATTCTGGAACAGCGAGCTTTCGGTGATCTCGATCTCCAGCCGGTTGGCGGGATAGCCGGTCTCGACCAGCAGCTTGACCACCTTCTGCGCCAGCCACGGATCCTTGAGCTGGGCGGGCGAGATGTTGACCGACAGCGTGATCGACGGATCCCAGTCGCGCGCCTCGGTGAAGGCGCGGCGCATCACCGAGACAGACATGTCGGCGATCAGCCCACATTCCTCGGCAACCGGGATGAAGCTGTCCGGCGGGATGATGCCGCGCGTCGGGTGCTCCCAGCGGGCCAGCACCTCGAAACCGATGATGGGCGCGCTCGTGAGATCGACCTGC
>BACX01000423.1 GCA_000333335.1 Sphingomonas-like bacterium B12
GTCGCGCTTCGTCCGCCATGCGCGCCTGCAGCGCGGCGGGATCCCCCTTCATCAATCGCCGGGTATAGGCCAGCGCCTGCGGCGGCTTGGCCGCGAGCGCGGCGGCCTTCGCGCGGGCGTGATCGAGCAGCTTTTCGGCCGGCACGATCGCGCTGACCAGACCGGCCTTGTCGGCGCCCTCGGCATCCATCGGATCGCCCAGCAGCAGCATCTGCGCCGCCTTGGCGTAACCCATCACCGCCGGCGCAAGCAGGCTGGAGCCGGCTTCCGGGCAGATGCCGAGATTGACGAACGGCATGATGAAGCGCGCGTCCGGCGCTGCATAGACGAGGTCACAGTGGAACAGCATCGTCGTGCCAACGCCGACGGCAAGCCCCTGCACCGCCGCTACGATCGGCTTGTCGAAGCGAGCGATCGCTTGGATGAACTCGAACGCCGCGGCACCGCCCTCTGGCCCGGCGAGGAAATCCTTGAGGTCGTTGCCCGCACAGAAGGCGTCGCCCTTGCCCGCGATCAGCACCGCATCGACATCCGCGCGCGTGGAGGCCTCGGCCAGTGCGGCGGTGAGCGTGCGATACATGACGGCGGTCAGCGCGTTCTTCTTGTCCGCCCGATCGAGGTGCAGCTCGATCACCCCACCCGTCTCGATCACTTNCACGCCGTCGCTCATCACCCTCTCCTTTACGTATACGTCAACCATAGCGCTGTCGGCAGCGCTGGGAACCGGGCGCACGAAAATTCCGCCTTTCCCGATGCAAAGGACATAAAAGGCGACAAACCGGGCAGCCGGCGCTAGAGGCTCCGCCACTATGGCAACCGAGTCTTCCCCCCGCACCCTGTACGAAAAGATATGGGACGCACACGTCGTCCAGCAGCGCGACGACGGCACCGCGCTCCTCTATATCGACCGTCACCTCGTCCACGAGGTGACCAGCCCGCAGGCGTTCGACGGCCTTCGCGCCAGCGATCGCAAGGTGCGGCGCACCGATCTCACGCTCGCGGTGGCGGACCACAATATCCAGACGACCGCGCGCGTCGATGCGGCCGGCAAGCGCCTGCCGGTCGAGGATCCGCAGTCCGCGCAGCAGCTTGCCGCGCTGGTGAAGAACACGCGCGCGTTCGGCATCGAATATATCGAGGATCTGGCGCCCGAGCAGGGCATCGTCCACGTCGTAGGCCCGGAGCAGGGCTTCACGCTGCCCGGCACCACCGTGGTGTGCGGCGACAGCCATACCGCCAGCCACGGCGCGCTAGGCGCGCTGGCGTTCGGCATCGGCACATCGGAGGTCGAGCACGTGCTGGCCACCCAGACGCTGCTGCTCAAGCGCTCCAAGTCGCTGGAGGTGCGCGTCGATGGGCCGCTCGGGCCGGGAGTGACCCCCAAGGACGTCGCACTGGCGATCGTGCATGCGCTCAGTGCCGGAGGCGGCGCGGGTTACGTCGCCGAATATACCGGCTCCGTCTTCCGCGAGATGTCGATCGAGGGGCGGCTGACCGTCTGCAACATGTCGATCGAGGCGGGTGCACGCGCCGGCCTGGTCGCGCCGGACGATACCACCTTCGCCTATATCGAGGGCAAGCCGCGCGCGCCAAAGGGTGCCGACTGGGACAAGGCAGTCGCCTACTGGCGCAGCCTCGCCACCGATGCCGGCGCGGTTTACGACAAGGTCGTCACCATCGACGCCGCGACGATCGTGCCACTGGTCACCTGGGGCACCAGCCCGGACGACAGCGTGCCGATCACGGGTACGGTTCCCGATCCGGCCAGCTTCGCCGATCCGTCGCGCCGTGCGGCGGCCGAGAAGAGCCTCGCCTATATGGGCCTCGTCCCCGGCCAGCGGATGCAGGACGTGGCGGTGGACCGTATCTTCATCGGCAGTTGCACTAACAGCCGTATCGAGGATCTGCGCGCTGCCGCCGCCATCGCCAAGGGCCGCCACATCGCCGGCACCATCAAGCAGGCGCTGGTCGTCCCAGGCTCCGGCCTCGTGAAGCGTCAAGCGGAGGCGGAAGGCCTCGACCGCATCTTTATCGAGGCGGGCTTCGAGTGGCGCGAGCCGGGCTGCTCGATGTGCCTCGCCATGAATCCGGACAAGGTGCCGGCGGGTGAACGCTGCGCCTCCACCTCCAACCGCAACTTCGTCGGCCGCCAGGGGCCGGGCGCGCGCACCCATCTGCTCTCGCCCGCCATGGCCGCCGCCGCTGCCGTCACCGGCAAACTGACCGACGTAAGAGACATTGGCGTGAGGGAGATCGCCTGATGCGCGCCATCGGCACCATCGAGGGCAAGGCCTATCCGCTCGGCCGCGCCAACATCGACACCGACATCATCATTCCCGCCCACTGGCTCAAGACGATCACGCGCGAGGGCCTCGGCAAGGGCGCGTTCGAGACGATCCGTGCAGAGCCCGGCAACGTCTTCGACGACGAACGCTTCGCTGGCGCCCCGATCCTGATCGCGGGCGAGAATTACGGCTGCGGCTCCTCGCGCGAGCATGCCGCGTGGGCGATGGCCGATCTCGGCATCCGCGCGGTGATCGCGCCGAGCTTCTCGGACATCCACTCGGGCAATGCTTTCAAGAATGGCATCCTCACGGTGGTTCTGCCGCAGGAACAGATCGATCGCCTGCTTGAAGTGGCGCAGGAACTGCCGATCACGATCGATCTGGAATCGCAGACGGTGACGACCCCCTATCAGGGATCGCTTCCGTTTCGAGATCGATCCTTTCCGCAAGGATTGTCTGCTCAAGGGCCTGGATGAGATCGGCATCACGCTGGAGCTGGATGAGGCGATCGCCGCACACGAGGCGAAGGCGCATGCCGATACGCCGTGGGTGGAAGGCGCTGCCNAGGGCGCGTGAGCCGCCTTCATGCCCCCTTGCGGCGGAGGATTTAGCCGAGCGCTTCAGTCCCAGCGCGATTGATCCCAGCGGGCCGGCCTGATCGCCCAGCGCCGGTGAAGTCACGAACGTCTCGATCTCATCCGCAATCCGCTCGCCCTGCGCGTAACCGGCCAGGCTCTCCACCAGACGCGTGCGCAACATCGGCAGGATCTGCGGTTGGTGGTTCGCGACGCTGCCACCGATGAGGATGCGCTGCGGCAGCGCGGTCAACACCAGATTGTGGCACAGCCCGGCGAGCGCGTGCGCCACCAGCGGCCAGACCGGGTCATCGCCGCCGATCGTCTCGCCCCTCCGCCCGGTGCGTTTCTCCACCGCGAAGCCGGAAGCCAGCCCCTCGACGCAATCGCCATGGTAGACGCAGGCGCCCGCCCAGTCGTCGCCGGCCGCGCGGCCGACCCGCAAATGCCCCGCCTCGACATGGCCGAGGCCGCGCGCCGGCTTGCCGGAGGAAACGATGCCCACGCCGACGCCGGTTCCAACGGTGATGTAGCAGAAACTCTCCAGCCCCTGTGCGCCGCCCCAGCGCCCTTCGGCGAGCGCCGCGCCGGAAACATCGGTATCGAAGGCGGTCGGCACGCCGTAGCGCCCGCGCAGCCGGTGGGCGACATCGACATGGCTCCAGCCCGGCTTGGGGGTGCTGGTGATCGATCCCCAGGTCGGCGAGGCGAGATCGACATCGATCGGGCCGAAGCTGCCGAGGCCAAGCGCGCCGAACCCGTGGTCGCGCTTCCACTCGTCGAGCACCGCCTCGATCGCCGGCAGCGTCTCCTCGGGCATCGTCGTCGGCACGCGTGCCTCGGCGATCACCCGATCCGGGCCGCTCGCCAGCACGCAGACGATCTTGGTGCCACCGAGCTCGATGCCGGCAATCAGCGGAGCGATCACGCAGGCACCGGGCCGGTCGATCCGCGGATCACGAGCTGGAAGGGCAACATCTGGTGGGGCACCGTCTCTTCATGGTCGATCAGCGAAAGCAGGGCGCTCGTCGCCTCGCGCGCCATGTCGCGGATCGGCTGGTGGATGGTGGTGAGGCGCGGCCAGACCACCGAGGCGATGTTGCTGTCGTCGAAACCGACCACGGAGAGCTGGCCGGGCACGGATACGCCCGCTTCGTACGCGGCATTGATCACGCCGGCCGCCATGTCGTCGTTGCTGGCGAAGATCGCGGTCGGGCGGTCGGTCAGCGCGAGCAGCGCCTTGCCCGCCTCGTAGCCCGAAACGAAGGTGTAGGCACCCTGCACCTCCAGCGCCGGGTCTGCCGCGAGGCCGTGCGCCGCGAGACCGGCGTGATACCCGTCGAGTCGCGCACCCGCCGATGCGTGGCTGGGATCGCCGCGAACCACCCCGATCCGCGTATGGCCGAGGCCGACGAGGTGATCGACCACCGCGCGCGCCGCCTCGCGATCGTCCATCGCGACATCGGGCGCGTGACTGCCACCGCTGGTCGGCGCGATACGGGCGTAGGGTAGGCCGCACGCCTCCAGCTCGGCCACCGTCGCGGGATCGTCGCAGAGCGGCGGCGCCAGCACCATGCCGTCGAGACCGGAGGCCCGCGCGATCGCCTGCATCTTGCCCGACGCGGCGGAGGCATCGTCGAACGGCAGCACCAGCAAACGATAACGTTCGCCGTGCAGACGTTCCAGCGCGCCCCTCTGCAGATCGACGACATAGTTGGGGCTGGGATTTTCGTAGGCGAGGCCGATCAGGAAGGATCGTCGCCCCGCCAGGCTGCGCGCCGCGACATTGGGATGGTAATCGAGATCGGCCGCGGCCTTGAGGACGCGGTCGCGGGTCAGCGGGCGGACGTTGGGTTCATCGTTGAACACGCGCGAGACGGTCTTGATCGAGACGCCCGCCGCATCGGCGACGTCGGTGATCGTGGAATGGCGTGTCGCTTGTCGTCTGGCCAATTGCGCGTCCCCGTTTCGTCTCTCCCGCCCGGCAATTAGCCTTGTCCAGCGTTATCAGGCAAGCGGCGAGGCGGAACCGCTTCCCCACGATGCGCCGCCTCGATCAGCGCGACGATGTTGCGGGCGTCGACCGGATCGACCGGGATCGGCCCTTCGCCCCGGATCGCGCGGGCGAAACGGCGGTAGAAACCCGCCGCATCGCCCGCCGGAACCGGGCGCGGCGTGCGCTCCCCATCCTTGGTGGCACGGAAGGCGGCGATGTCGGGCAGGCCGGTCAGCGGCTCGCCGGCGCGCAGCGCGGCTTCCCAGGGATCGATGCCCTCGGTCCACCAGCTGCCGGCGGTGCCGTGCAAGGCCAGATGCGGGCGCGTCGCGGCGACCAGCGACGACGCGGAGATGATCGCACGCATCGTCCCGTAATGCAGCGCGATCTCGAAATAATCGTCGGCGCGGGCGTCGCCACGCTGGATGGCGACATCGGCGGTCATCGCATCGGGCCAGCCGAACAGCCCGATCGCCTGGTCGATCAGGTGCGGCCCGAGATCCCAGAGCAGCCCGCTCCCCGGCCCCGCCTCGTTGCGCCATGCGGCGGGCGCGGTCGGGCGGAAGCGATCCCAGCGTGCCTCATAGAGCGCCGGCGTGCCGAGTTCGCCGGCGGCCAGCAGTGCCTGCGCCGCGAGATAGTCACCGTCCCAGCGACGGTTTTGGTAGACGCTGAGCAGACGATCCGCCCCGGCCGCGATGTCGATCAGGCGATCACAGGCGGCGACATCGGGCGCCATCGGCTTGTCGATCACGACATGCTTGCCCGCACGCAGCGCCGCCTCAGCATTATCGGCGTGGTGCGCGTTCGGCGTCACCACCACCACCAGATCGACACCGGGATGGGCGAGCAGAGCATCGATGTCCGGCACGACCGTCAGCGCATCGCGACGTTCGGCGGCCTCCGCCCGCGAGGTCATCACCGCATGGATGCGATAGTCGGGAAGAGCTTCGAGGATCGGCGCATGGAGGACCGCGCCGGCAAGGCCGTAGCCCGCCAGCCCGACCCCGATCGGGGAAGATGTCGTCATCAGCCCAGTTGGGCGCGCGCGTGGGGTATCGTCAAGGCCGCTTGGTCTTCGGGGGAATCGGCTCGAACCAGCCGAGCCGACAACGCGGATAGGCGTTGATGCCGACACCACGGACCGCCTGCTGATCGAACACACGCACGGTATCGCCCTGGCACAGTTGCCCGCCGGACGGCTCCGTCTCGAGGCTGCTGAACGTGTTGAGGCGCTCCACGCCGGGGCAGACGTTGTCCAGCCGGTTGCGATAGGTTCGGTTGCCGACGTGGAAGATGATCGTGTCGCTGCCTTCCGCGCTGGTGCCCTGCATCTGCTGGGGATCGATGCAGGCCACGGCACCGGGCGGGCGCGTCGCGGGAGCGGCCATCACGACGGACGATCCGGCAAATGCGACGAGGGCGGCAGCAACGATCTTCATGAGCGGACTCCTCACGCAGACAACGCTCGGCGCGGCAACCGGGATGCGCCGCCGTAGCGCCGACCTCACCCCATACGATCGGCATGCGCGTCTGTCTCGCGCAGCAGACGGTCGAGAATACCCGGCTCGCTATAGGCGTGGCCGGCATCGGGGATCAGGTGGAAACCCGCTTCCGGCCAGGCGCGGTGCAGATCCCAAGCGCTGCGCACCGGGGTCGCCGCGTCGTAGCGACCCTGCACGACCACGCCGGGGATCGACTTCAGCCGCCCCGCGTCGCGCAGCAATTGCCCTTCCTCCATCCACCCCTTGTGGGTGAAATAGTGGTTCTCGATCCGCGCGAAGGCGAGCGCGAAGCGATCCTCGCCGAAGCCGCCGGTCGTCGCCGGATCGGACAGCAGGGTGATGGTGCCCCCTTCCCACTCGCTCCACGCCCGCGCGCAGGCGACCTGCTCGGCGGGATCGCTGCCGGTCAGGCGGCGGCGATAGGCCGCGACCAGATCGCCCCACTCCGCCTCCGGAATCGGCGCGAGGAATTTCTCCCATTTGTCGGGAAACAGCCACGCCGCGCCCCCCTGATAATACCAGTCCACCTCCGCCTGCCGCAGCAGGAAGATGCCACGCAGGATCAGGCCGGAAACATGTTCCGGATGGGTCTCGGCATAAGCGAGCGCCAGCGTGGAGCCCCAGCTTCCGCCGAACACCAGCCACTGATCGTGCCCACACATCGCGCGCAGCCGCTCGATGTCGGCGACCAGATGCCAGGTCGTGTTGGCATCCAGATTGGCGTGGGGCCGCGATCGCCCGCAGCCGCGCTGGTCGAACAGCAGCACGTCGTAGCGGGCCGGATCGAACAGGCGGCGATGCGCCGGGCTGCACCCGCCCCCCGGCCCGCCATGGAGAAAGACGGCGGGGATGCCGCCACGCTTGCCGCAGCGTTCCCAATAGATCTGGTGACCGTCGCCGACATCCAGAAGGCCGGATTCGAAAGGCTCGATGGCGGGATAAGGCGTGCGCAGCGGTTCGGTCATGCGCGCGACCTTCGCAGAGGCCCCGCGCTTCGCCAAGCCCCGCTTGTGGCGACTCCACCGCCGGGCCTAGCATCGCGCCGCATCCGGAGGGAGGATCAGGCCATGAGCGAAGAACTCGTCTTCTACACCAACCCGATGTCGCGTGCCCGGCTGGTGCGCTGGATGCTGGAGGAGGTCGGCCAGCCCTATCGCACCGAAACCCTCGAATACGGCACGACGATGAAGGGGCCGGACTATCTGGCGATCAATCCGATGGGGAAGGTGCCGGCCATCACCCACAAGGGCAAGGTCGTCACCGAATGCGCGGCGATCTGCGCCTATCTGGCCGACGCCTTTCCCGACGCGGGCCTCGCGCCGCCGATCACCGAACGCGCGGACTATTATCGCTGGCTGTTCTTCGCGGCGGGGCCGCTCGACGCGGCGATCGTCGACAAGGCGCTCGGCCGCTCGATCCCGCCCGAGCGGGCCGCGATGGTCGGCTATTCGGGCCTGGACGCGGTGGTGGGCGCGATCGCCGATGCGCTGGAGGGCAAGGCCTTCATCGCCGCCGATCATTTCACGGCGGCAGATTGCTATGTCGGCGCCTGCCTGTCCTTCCACATGCGCTTCGCCACGATCGAGCGGAAGCCGGTCTTCACCGCCTATGTCGAGCGGCTGGAGGCACGGCCTGCCTTTTTGCGCTCGATCGCCATCGACGGCGCGATGCCGCCCCCCAGGGTCGCCGCCTGAGCGCATACGAAAAAGCCCGGCGGATCGCTCCGCCGGGCCTTCCGTTGTCGTCGATCCCGTCCGGATCAGTTGCGCTGGTTGCCCATGAAGCGCAGCAGGAACAGGAACATGTTGATGAAGTCGAGGTAGAGGGTCAGCGCGCCCATCACGGCCGACTTGCCGTAGAACTCCGTACCACGCACCGCGAAGTAGTTGCTCTTGATCCGCTGCGTGTCGAAGGCGGTGAGGCCCGCGAACAGCAGCACGCCGACGCCCGAGATGATCAGTTCCATGCCGCTGCTCTTCACGAACATGTTGATCAGCATCGCCGCGATCAGGCCGAACACCGCCATCATCATGAAGGCGCCGAACGGAGCGAGATCGCGCTTCGTGGTGTAGCCGTAGAGGCTGAGGCTGCCGAAGCCGACCGCCGCCGCAAAGAAGGCCTGCGCCACCGACGAGCCGGTATAGACGAGCAGGATGCTCGACAGCGACACGCCCATCAGCACCGCATAGGACCAGAACAACGCCTTGATCGTGCCTTCGGAGAAACGGTTCACGCCGAAGCTCATCGCCAGCACGACGCCGAGCGGCGCCAGCATCAGAATCAGCCGCGCAGCCGGATTGGCGAGCAGCGACAGGCCGAAGGTCGTGTTCACGAACAGCATCGCCACGATGCCGGTGAGCAGCACGCCCGACGCCATATAGTTGTAGACGGACAGCATGTAGGACCGCAGACCCGCATCGAAGGCCGCGTCACGCGCGCCTGTCGCGGCGCGGGGCACCGCGGTCGTCCGGGGGTCAGACCAGTTCGCCATCGGAAGAAACTCTCCTTATCGTCGGCGAAATCGCCGACACCACCAATATCGGTCGTTCCCGGTATGGTTTCAAGCGAAACCGGTGCGCCTGATTTGTTACGAAGGATTGCTGATGGCCCTGCACCGCCTGTTCGTCGCGCTCCGCCCGCCCGCGGCAACGCGCGCACTTCTCCTGGGATTGATGGGAGGCGTGCCGGGCGCACGCTGGCAGGACGACGCGCAACTCCATTGCACGCTGCGCTTCATCGGTGAGGTGGATCGCCATCAGGCGGAAGACGTCGCGGCGGCGCTCGGGCGGGTCCGGGGCGAGCCGTTGGCCCTCTCGCTCGGAGTGGCCGGCACGTTCGACCGCAAGGGGCGGGTCGATACTCTGTGGGTGGGCGTGCAGCCGCGCGACGCGGTAGCCTCGCTGCATGGTCGTGTGGACGCGGCACTGCGGCAGGCCGGCATCGCGGCCGACGACCGCGCCTTCGTGCCGCATATCACGATCGCGCGCATCGCCCGCAGCAGGCGCCGGGGCCGATCGATTTCTGCAGCCCGGGGA
>BACX01000422.1 GCA_000333335.1 Sphingomonas-like bacterium B12
CGGCCGCCCTTGGCCCCTCGTAGCGGATCACCACGACGTCGCCCGCCTTCACCTCGCCGCCGAGGATGCCCGCCACCGAAGCGTCCTGGCTTTCGTAGACGCGCGCGGTGCCGCGGAAGGTGAGGATCGACTCGTCCACACCCGCTGTCTTTACGATGCAGCCCTCAGGCGCGAGATTGCCGAACAGCACGGCGAGGCCGCCATCCTTCGAGAAGGCATGCTCGACATCGCGGATCACGCCGCCGGCACGATCGGTATCGAGTTCCTCCCAGCGCGAAGACTGGCTGAACGCGGTCTGCGTCGGCACGCCGCCGGGCGCGGCGCGGTAGAAATTGCGGACGTCCTCGCTGTTGGTGCGGCCGATGTCCCAGCGATCGAGCGCGTGGCCCAGCGTCTCGGCGTGCACCGTCGGCTGCGAGGCGTCGATCAGCCCGCCGCGCTCCAGTTCGCCGAGGATCGCCATGATGCCGCCGGCACGGTGGACGTCCTCCATGTGCACATCGCTCTTGGCCGGGGCGACCTTGCTCAGACACGGCACGCGGCGGCTGAGGCGATCGATGTCGGCCATCGTGAAGTCCACCCCGCCTTCCTGCGCGGCGGCGAGCAGGTGGAGCACGGTGTTGGTCGATCCGCCCATCGCGATGTCGAGGCTCATGGCGTTCTCGAACGCGGCGAAGGTGGCGATGCCGCGCGGCGTGGCGGTCTCGTCGTCCTGTTCGTACCAGCGCTTCGTGATGTCGACGATCAGATGGCCCGCCTCGCGGAACAGCTTCTCGCGATCGGCGTGGGTCGCCAGCGTGGATCCGTTACCGGGCAGCGAAAGGCCCAGCGCTTCGGTGAGGCAGTTCATCGAGTTGGCGGTGAACATGCCCGAGCACGATCCGCAGGTCGGGCAGGCCGAACGCTCGATCGTCTTCACTTCCTCGTCGGTATAGCTGTCGTCGGCAGCCGCCACCATCGCGTCGACCAGATCGAGCGCGACCTCCTTGCCCTTCACGACGACCTTGCCGGCCTCCATTGGCCCGCCCGAGACGAACACCGCCGGGATGTTGAGCCGCATCGCCGCCATCAGCATGCCCGGCGTGATCTTGTCGCAGTTGGAGATGCAAACCATCGCGTCGGCGCAGTGCGCGTTGACCATATATTCCACGCTATCGGCGATCAGCTCGCGGCTGGGCAGCGAATAGAGCATGCCGCCGTGGCCCATGGCGATGCCGTCATCCACCGCGATAGTGTTGAATTCCTTGGCGACGCCGCCCGCCGCCTCGATCTCCCGTGCGACCAGCTGGCCGAGATCCTTGAGGTGCACATGGCCCGGCACGAACTGGGTGAAGCTGTTCGCCACCGCGATGATCGGCTTGCCGAAATCGCTGTCCTTCATTCCCGTCGCGCGCCACAGGCCGCGGGCGCCGGCCATGTTGCGGCCGTGGGTGGTCGTACGGGAACGGTAAGCGGGCATGGTGGAACCTCGTGAATGAGGCGCCCCCATAACCCCGCCTCCACGCAATAGAAAGCGAGATTATCGCACTCGCAGTGAAATGAAATTACACGATGTCGATTTCGTCCAGTACGTTCACCTCCGGCGGCGCAGCCAGCAGGTCCGCCACCGCGGCCCGGAACACCTTGTAATGCGTGGCTTCCCGATGCGCGTCGATCGCCGCATGATCCACATAGAGTTCGTCGATGACGATCCGGCCGGCCGCTGCATCATGCCATGCGTCGTAGCGCAGATTGCCGGCCTCGGTACGACTGCCGGCCACGACCGCCG
>BACX01000421.1 GCA_000333335.1 Sphingomonas-like bacterium B12
CGACAGATCGACCTGATGGCCGATCTCGCCGAGACCTACAGCTTCGACGAGCTGCGCGTCACGCACTCGCAGAACATCGTCCTGCCGCATGTCCGCAAGGCCGACCTCTATACGCTCTGGCAGAAGCTGGACGCCGCCGGCCTCGCCATCGCGAACCTCGATCTCATCAGCGACATGATCGCCTGCCCCGGCCTCGATTACTGCTCGCTGGCCAACGCCCGCTCGATCCCGGTCGCGCAGAAGATCTCCGAGCGCTTCGCCGACCGCGAGCAGGATCTCGGCGAGCTGAAGCTCAAGATCAGCGGCTGCATCAACGCCTGCGGCCACCACCATGCCGGCCACATCGGCATCCTCGGCGTCGACCGGAAGGGCACCGAGAATTACCAGCTGCTGCTCGGCGGATCGGGCGCGGAGGACGCGAGCCTCGGCCGCATCACCGGCCCCGGCTTCGACGAGGACGGCGTGGTCGACGCCATCGAGCGGACGCTGGATCGCTACGTCTCCGTCCGCGAACCGGGCGAGCGCTTCCTCGACACCTATCGCCGCGTCGGCTTCGAGACCTTCAAGGAGGCGATCTATGGTTGAGGGCCTCCGCTATCGCGACGATGTTGCGCACGAAGAGCCGGCGGTCACGCTCGACGCCTTCCTCGATCAGTCCAACGCCACCGCCGTGCGGCTGGAGTCGGACGAGGATGCGCGCAAGCTGCTGCCCTTCCTCGATCGCCTCGCTTTGATCGAGGTGGCGTTCCCCGCCTTCCGCGACGGGCGCGGATACAGCGCAGGCCGCGTCCTGCGCGAGGCCGGCTACACCGGCGAGTTGCGGGCGGCTGGCGACGTGCTGGTCGATCAGATCCTGCCGATGCGGCGTTGCGGCTTCGATGCCTTCGCGCCCGACAAGCCACTCGATCCGGCCGCGGTGGAGCGCGCGCTGGGCCGTTATTCCAACGTCTATCAGAAAGCCGCCGACGGGAGGGCGCCGGCGTGGAAACTTCGCCATGGCTAGTGCACCCGCTCGCAAGATCGACATGATCGACACCACCCCGCTCTTCACCCAGGCCGACGTGGACGCGCTCAACGCACGCTTCGCGGGCGTGCCGACGCAGGAGATGCTGCGCGAATTGCTGACCGGCGAACTGGCCGGCCGCCTCGCCGCGGTTTCCTCCTTCGGCGCCGAATCGGCCGTGCTGCTGCACATGATAGCCGAGATCGATCGCGACGTGCCGGTGGTCTTCACCAACACGCAGAAGATGTTCGGCGAGACCCTGGCGTACCGCGACGAGCTTTCCGAGCGGCTGGGCTTCACAGACCTGCGCGTCTATCGCCCCGATCCGCGCATCCTCGCCCAGAAGGACGCGACCGGCCTGCGCTGGTCCTACGATCCCGACGGCTGCTGCGAGATCCGCAAGGTCGAGCCGCTGCAGCGCGCGCTAGCGCCGTTCGATGCATGGATATCAGGCCGCAAGGGGTTCCAGGCCTCGACCCGCTCCGCGATCCCGCTGTTCGAGCTGGATACCAAGCATCCGGGCGGCGCCAAGCTGAAGCTGAACCCGCTCGCCGGCTGGTCCAAGGATGACCTCAACGCCTATTTCGAGGCGCACAAGCTGCCCCGGCATCCGCTGGAGGCACAGGGCTACCTGTCGATCGGCTGCTCGCCCTGCACCAGCGTGGTGAAGCCCGGCGAAGACCCCCGCGCGGGTCGCTGGCGCGGCTGGGACAAGGTGGAATGCGGCATCCACACGCCGGCCGACGGCGCGGACCAGCCGAGCTTCTGAGACTTATTCCCCTCCTTTTCAGGGAGGGGAGAAGAGGTAACGACCGCATCAACGGAATCTTTAGCCCTTTGGCGGTAGAAAAATCGCCATGAGCATCGGAAGCATCCTCTCGAGCCTCACCGGCACCAGCAGTCACGCGGCCTTCTCGACGCAATCGGCGACGAGTTCGGCCTCCGAGGAACTGCACAAGCTGTTCTCGAAGCTGCACATGGATGCGATCGCCAGCACGGCCACCTCGTCGTCGGCAGCGGCCTCGGCCACCACGACCACGAGCGGATCGACCTCCACGACCTCGTCCTCCGGCGGCGCCGTGACCGACATCGTCCACGGCCTGCGCCACATCCTCGACGGCGGCATTTCCGTCGCCAAGGAAGCGCGCACCGCCGCCAAGACCGCCGCCAGCATCTATGCGCATGGCGGCATCGCTGGAATCGCCGCTCAGGTGGTCGACAAGGTCGCCTGACCCTCCCGACTTATTCGTAGTCTGGCACCACGTAGTTCGAATCCGCCAGATCCGAGAAACGCGTGATCTTGGCGTCGAACTTCACCGGGATCGTACCGGTGGAGCCGTGGCGGGACTTGGCGACGACGACCTCGGCGATGCCATACACACGCGCCATCTTGGCCTGCCAATCCTCGAAAGCCGCTACGTCTCCCGCACTGTCACCGTGATCCAGCGAAGCCTCCTTCGGCTTCTGGAAATTGACGTAATATTCCTCGCGATAGACGAACAGCACGAGATCGGCGTCCTGCTCGATCGAGCCCGACTCACGAAGATCGGAGAGGATCGGCCGCTTGTTCTCGCGCGCCTCAACCTGACGCGACAGCTGCGAAAGCGCGATCACCGGCACGCTCAGCTCTTTGGCGAGCTGCTTCAGGCCGCGCGAGATCTCCGAGATTTCCTGCACGCGATTGGCCTCGCCGCCCTTTCCACCGCCCGAAAGCAGCTGGAGGTAATCGACGATGATCAGGTCGATGCCGCGCTGGCGCTTCAACCGCCGCGCGCGGGTGCGCAGCGCCGCGATGGTGAGGCCGGGCGTGTCATCGATGTAGAGCGGCAGTTGCTCCAGTTCGGCGGCGGCGCGGGCGAGGTTGCGGAAATCCTGCTGGCTGATCTTGCCCATGCGCAGCGATTCGCCGCTGATGCCCGAGCTTTCGGCGAGGATACGTGTCGCCAGCTGGTCGGCCGACATTTCGAGGCTGAAGAAGGCGCAACCGGCGCCGAGCCGTTTGTTCTCCGGCACATCGTCGCCCCGCTCGCGCATCAGCCGCTGCGCGGCGTTGAAGGCGATGTTGGTGGCGAGCGAGGTCTTGCCCATGCCGGGGCGCCCAGCGAGGATGATCAAGTCGGAGCGGTGCAGACCACCCATCTTGGCGTTGAGGCTGTCGAGGCCGGTGGTGATGCCCGAGACATGGCCGCCCGAATTGAGCGCGCGCTCGGCATTCTTCACCGCCTCGGTAGCGGCCTGCAGGAAAGACTTGGTCGAACCCTGCTCGCCGCCCTCCTCCGCCACCTTGTAGAGCGCGACCTCGGCCTGCTCGATCTGCGTCTTGGGGTCGACCTCGTCGGACGTGTCCATCGCGCTCTCGACCATGCCGCGCCCGACGCCGACCAGCGCCCGCAACAGCGCGAGATCGTAGATCTGCGTGGCGAAATCGCGCGCGCCGATCAGCGCCGCGCCCGAGCCGGTGAGCTGCGCCAGATAGGCCGGGCCGCCCAGCTCCTTCATCGCCTCGTCGCTGTCGAACAGCGGGCGCAGCGTCACCGGGTTGGCGATCATGTTGCGATCGACCAGCCGCAGGATCTGGGTGTAGATTCGCCCATGCAGCGGCTCGAAGAAATGCTCCTCACGCAGCTTGATCTGGACGTCCTCGCACAGTCGGTTGTCGATCATCATCGCGCCCAGCAGCGCGGCCTCCGCCTCGATGTTCTGGGGGAGCACAGGAGTGTCGGACGCCGGCATTGCGGGCGATGAGGGGACAGGCTGGAGCATGGCGCCATTGTCACCCTTTCCGGACTCCGGCTCAAGACGGGCACGGATAAACTTTGGTGGAGGGTGCTGTGGATAAGACCACTCTCGCCAAGTCGCGCGGGACCGGATAGGTGCGGTCCGCTATGGCCGCCGATCCGCGCATCATCGATGTCTCGCTCGACGAGCGCACCGTGCTCAAGCGCAACGCGGATATCGAGCAGGAACGCAAGGTCGCCCTGTTCGACCTGCTGCACGAAAACCACTTCAAGCCGCTGCGCGCGACGACCGACGGCTATGAAGGCCCCTACAAGGTCAGCCTCCGCGTCGAGGAAGGGCGGCTGGCGATCGACATCAACCGCGCCGACGATACGCATATCGAGACGATCGGCCTCGGCATGATGCGCTTTCGCCGGTCGATCAAAGACTATTTCGCGATCTGCGACAGCTATTATCAGGCGGTGCGCCAGCATTCGCCGCAACAGATCGAGACGATCGACATGGCTCGGCGCGGCGTGCACAACGAAGCTGCCGAGCTGCTGCAGGAGCGGTTGGACGGCAAGATCGAGCTCGATTTCGACACCGCGCGGCGGCTCTTCACGCTGATCTGCGTGCTGCATATTCGAGGATAACGAGCGTGACCGAAGTAGCGTTGGAAGATGCCGCGGCCGGCGTGCTGGTCGAGGCGGCGCGCGAGGCGGCGCGGCATGCCCATGCTCCCTATTCGCATTTCGCGGTAGGCGCGGCGCTGCTGATGACCGACGGCAGCGTCGTCACCGGAACCAATTTCGAGAATGCCAGCTATGGCCTGTCGCTCTGCGCCGAAACGGTGGCGCTGGCGACCGCCAACGCGCAGGGCCGCTTCCGCGACGTGGTGGCGGTGGCAGTGATCGGCGGAATGATGGGGCCGGACGGGCTGCCGACCGGGGCCGATGTGGTCGGCCCGTGCGGGCGCTGCCGGCAGGTGATGAACGAGGCCGCGCAGATGGCGGGGCGTGACCTGCCGGTCTTCTGCTCGTCGGGCGATGGCCACAAGATCGAGCGGCATATGCTCTCGGCGCTTCTGCCCCACGCCTTCGGGCCGAAGGATCTGGGGCTGGCCTAAGGCATCCCCTCCCTGAAAGGGAGGGGACTTTATGGTCAGCCCCGCTCGACCTGGCTCACGTCGCGCACCGCGCCCTTGGCGGCGTTGGTCGTCATCGCGGCGTAGGCCCTCAGCGCAGGCGACACTTCGCGCTTGCGGCCGAACGGCTTCCACGCCTTCGCGCCTCTGGCCTCCATCTTCGCGTGGCGCTCGGCGATCACCGCATCATCGAGGTCCAGCTTGATCACCCGGTTCGGAATGTCGATCAGGATCGGATCGCCCGTCTCGACCAGCGCGATCAGCCCGCCCTCGGCCGCTTCCGGCGAGACATGGCCGATCGACAGGCCCGATGTGCCACAAGAAAGCGCCCGTCGGTGATCAGCGCGCAAGCCTTCCC
>BACX01000420.1 GCA_000333335.1 Sphingomonas-like bacterium B12
CTGCCCTCGCTAGGCATTGGGCCTGGCGATCCGTCTACGACGTCGTAGCGAGCTACGTCAGAGACGAGAGCTTCGCCAGGCGCTCTCTTTCCACACCCTGCTGGTGGCGGCAATCCGATGAAGACAAGTAGCATCTACGCACTGATCCACCGTCTCGAACAAAAGGATGGTGTCTGGTTCGCGCGTGGCGGAACGAACACGCTTGTTAAAGGAATGGTCGCCCTGTTCGAGCGCCTTGGAGGGCGCGTCGAGCTTTCTCAAAAGGTCGCGAATATTTTATCTCAAAACGGGCGTGTCACTGGGGTCAAAACCGCATCAGGGGAGCGGCATGAAGCTGAAATGGTTGCGTCGAACGGCGACCTCGTCCAGACATATGAAATGCTCGAATGCCGCGACTACGGCCGAAGGCGGGCATCGTCGCTCCGTCGCAAGCGCTTCTCGCCGAGCCTGTTCGTGGTGCATTTCGGATTGAAAGGTAACTTCCCGCAGATTGCGCATCACTCGATCCTCTTCTCGGATCGATATGGCGAACTCGTCACAGACATCTACGATCGCGCGAAGCTCCCTGAAGATCCATCGATCTATCTGCATCATCCGAGTGCAACCGATCCCGACATGGCGCCTTCCGGGCATTCGACATTCTACGCTCTCGCTCCGGTTCCGCACCTTGGTCACCTGGTGGCTGACTGGAGCGAACTGGGCACGAAATATCGGGAGACCGTGCTCCGTCGTGTCCGCGACCGCCTGATCCCCGATCTGTTCGAGCGGCTCGACACCTGCTTCCACTACACTCCACGAGACTTCGAGGCTGATCTTGGAGCGCATGTCGGGAGCGCGTTCAGCCTTGAGCCGAGGCTCACCCAAAGTGCATGGTTCCGGGCCCACAACCGGGATGATCTCATCCCGAACCTTTTCTTTGTCGGGGCGGGAACACATCCGGGAGCGGGCATACCGGGCGTGGTCGGCAGCGCAAAGGCGACCGCAGGTTTGATGATCTGAGCCGAACGTCTGACATATAGATGGACGGCATGCGTTCGGATTTTCTTGGCAGGGAGGTGTAGATGGGCGGTATCTGCGGTGCGTCGGAACAAAGCATTCGACGAACACTGGAACGCGTTGCAGGTAGTTTCTCGGCCAGAGGCGACGTCGATTACGGCTTCATTTTCCACCGTTTCGAAACATCGAAGGGTGAACGCAACTGGTCAGCGGCTGCAACGGCGACCGTGCCTTGGAAAGCGGCGGGTATCGTTGACTATCAGGCGGCCCTAGATGCGATCGTCGCGCGCATTCCCTTCGTCGATTGATCCTTGTGCGCGGCTTGACGGGGCCTGGAGCGTGTTCTGCCGACAGATGCAATACGATAACGGGGTGGCACGGCCGACAGTATCCGTCACCCCGGCATTTGCAGGTTCCAAACAAACACATTCCTCCTCACATCCCAAGACCAGGATTCCGCCGGGATCGTCAGAGAACCTTTTCGGACCGCATCGGCTCGGATCATGGCGTTCTTGCTTTCAGGCCGTTGCCGCAAGAAGGCCAAGACGAAAGCCTCCTCAGGCCCGATCATTCTACGCGGTAGTGGATCGGCTTGAAGGATCCGCCATTCGAAGCCGGTGCCGAACAGGCCGTCATCCCGATTATGAGGTTCATGTGAGCCTGGAAAGTTACAAAATCGCCAGCCTTGCTGATCGGCGGAAGAACGGACAGTTTCCCAGTTTGAGCATCGACCGGAACGTTCATGAAACAATTGAAAGCGACCGGGATCTGCGCGGCTGTAACGCCGTAAGGATCAAGGGCTTCGGCCAGGTTGCCAAAGCAACCTCGATGCCGTGGCAGGTCCGGATAGAAATGATCGAAGGTCTCATAAGAACAAGGCGTTAGAAGAAAGTCGTGGAGGCCCACGACGTCCTCGACGATTTCGAGCATCACCTTCGAACGATTCGAGTAGAGCTTATGTCCAGTAGTGAGCCTGATCGTCTCCGCATAGTCTAGCGTGCGACCTGATGAGATCACCTCATCCAGATCGTCTGCATTGTAGGCGAGCAGATCGGACACCTGAGAGCCCTTGGGATCGATTACGGTCAACCGCTGACCTGCTCCAAGCCGAAAGGCCGTACCACTGCGTTCGGGGATCACGTAGAGCCGACCGACGTCGGGAGTGGCGCTCATTTGCCGGCGTACCGAAACGGGCACGCCCAAGTGTCGTTGACGGCCCGGCCGCTATATTGACGCGCTTCGCTTATCTCTCCATGCCTCGCCAACATAGGATTGCGTGATCCCGCCAAGGTTTCGTCGCGCATCATTATCTTTTCCCGCATCGTCTCGTACTTCCCCTGCGCGCGGAGCGCTTCGAACTGATCGTGAAGGTTGAAGACCATGGTCGGACGCGCGAACCTCCGTGCCGGGCGGCTCGCCCCAGGGTGAAGACCCACTACGAAGAAAGCCTCGCCGCCGAACGACAAGGAGAAGTGCGGATCGTTGGGATCCGGGCTGACCCGCTGATCCCAGTCCTGCCCAAGCCATACGTCCTTATCGGAGAGAGACTGAATACGCTGCCATAGAGCGCGTTCGAACTCCTCCTCAGATAGACGCACCGGCGAGGAGAATACGACTGCGAAGCTGCGAAACAGGCTAGGATCGTTACGGTAGTCCGCAGCGAAGCAGCGCAACCGTTCATGAATGCGCATATCGTCCCAGCCGCTCTCTATGTCTCGCGCGCCGAGCACGCTCATTGTGCCTTTGGCCAAGGCCGCCTTCGCTCCAACGCAGGGGAACATGGTGTCCGCGATATGTTGATGAAGGAGTTCGATCGCTTCTGGTTCGGTGGGATCGGACCAATCGAAGAGGAGTTTGGTGGATGTCATGCCCGCCCAACGACGCGCTTCCCGCCCCGTTCCCCTCACTTGCTCGAGGTTAGTCAACGAATCAGCGCACTGAGTGAGGCCGCGAAGGTCGGCGAGATCAGGTTCTCCGCCCGCTCCCCGGCCATACCCCATCTATGCGACACCAAGGGCTCCCTCGCTGTTACGAGTTCCCCGGAACGGCTCCAACAAGAAGAAACCATCGGATAAGTTGCGGCGGAGGTCGTCGCTTCCACCCCGCCCGAATTCCTTATGCCGGGATCGATCGTTACCGCAGAACTACCGCCAGCTTCGACGAACCAAAATCATTGGCGGATTCATTCTGACGCAAGCGGTAATTGAAACGGTTCGATCCTAGTCGCCGCCGAAGATCTTAGGCTGGACTATACCGCAGCGGCAGAATCTCGCGCCAGAGCGCAGGATCTTAGCCGGGGCAGCAATCGAGGATAACCAGCGACCGTAGGCTTTTGAGAAATCGAAATAATCGGTAAAAGGGGTCATGAACACGGCTACCAATGCGCCATCGGCTAATCCCGACATCTCTCAGTGTGATCGCGAGCCGATCCATATTCCGGGCACCATACAGCCGCACGGTTTCCTGCTGCTCATCGATGCGAGCGAGCTGACAGTGATCGGCGGCGCGGGAGCGCTGGGCGATCTGTTCGGCATAGACTGGCTGGGCCTGCCGGTAACCCAGCTCCTCGGTGAGACCGTCGCTAAACGGCTCGGTGAAACGAACCGCGTGAGCGTTTCGCTTGGACGGGTATGCGGTAACCGCCTTGATGCCATCGCACACCGGGCAGACAGCCACTGGCTGGTCGAATTGGAGCCTACGGACGCGCCGCTCGAGGCGGCCGATGTGCTGGGGTGGATTGACGAAGTCGGTATGGCCTTCGAGCGCGCCGCCGGGCTCATTGAGCTCTGCGAGCGGGCGGCCGCCAGCTTCAGGATCCTAACCGGATACGACCGCGTGATGATCTACCGCTTTCTGGATGACGATTCGGGGGTGGTGGTCGCCGAGGACGTCGTCCCGGGGCTGGAAAGCTATCTCAACCACCATTTTCCGGCGTCCGACATACCGAAGCAGGCTCGCGCACTTTACCTGCGCAACCGTGTACGGGTTATTCCCGACGTCTTTTACGTCCCTGCCCCGATCACGCCTGCATCCTTCGCGGAAGTCGACCTAAGCGACGTCCAGCTTCGCAGCGTATCGCCAATCCATCTTCAGTATCTCAAGAACATGGGCGTGGCAGCTTCCGCCTCGATCTCGATCATTAAGGACGGGATACTTTGGGGCCTGGTCGCCTGCCACCACATGAGCCCTCGAACGATCGGCGCTCCGAAGCGGCAGGCGGCGGCACTGATCGCAGCCGGCTTGGCCCGCCAGATCAATGCGAAGGAGCAGGCCGAGGACTATCGCGAGCGGCTTCGCGTCCGGGCCGATGAGGACGCGATCGCCGCGAGGCTCGCAAGCGAGGTTGATCCGGAAGAGCTGTTCCGCTCGGCGTCGGGCGACTTGCGCCGGATGTTCGAGGCTGATGCCTTCGCGATCCTCCATGGCGACGCCCTTCACGTTGATGGCGCATGCCCCGACCGGAGCGACATCCGCGAAATCGCCGACTGGGTGCGCCAGCAGGGCCCCGCCCCCTTCCACAGCGCCAGCCTCTCCGAGGATTTCGCCGCTGCAGACGCCTATCGCGAGCTGGCAAGCGGACTTCTCGCGATCACGCTGTCGACCAAGGTGCCCACGGTGCTCATGTGGTTCCGCGCCGAGGAGCGGCAGGTGCTCGAATGGGCCGGCAATCCGCATAAGGCCGTCAATCTGCGAGCGGGCGAACAGCTGAGCCCGCGGGCCTCCTTCGAGGCCTGGACGGAAGTCGTTCGCGGCCGCGCACGGCCATGGTCGCAGGCAGAGATCGACGCTGCCAGGCGCCTGATGGGGAGGCTGTATGATGCACGCCAGAATCGACGTATCCGCGACTTGGCCGACGATCTTAACATCGCAGTCGCCGACAAGGACCGCCTGATCGCGCAGCAGGGCGTCCTGCTCAAGGAGGTGAACCACCGCGTCCAGAACAGCCTCCAGCTGGTGATGGCGTTCCTCGCCCTGCAGGCCAAGGCTAGCGGCGATCCCGAACTGAGCGGTCACCTCGGCGAGGCCCAGCGGCGGCTTTCGGCCGTCGCCCTCGTCCACCGCCGGCTTTACAGTGACGACGACATGCAGTCCGTCGACCTGTCGCGCTATCTCGCTGAGCTCATCGAGGATCTGAAGGGCTCGATGGGATCCGAATGGGCGTCGCGACTATCGCTTGACCTTGCGCCGATCACCGTCGCCGCCGACGACGCCGTACAGGTCGGCCTGGTCCTGGTCGAGCTGGTGATCAACGCTCAGAAATACGCCTATGATGGCAAGGCAGGCCCGATCTCGATCGCGCTTGAGCGTCATCGCGCCCGGTTTCGGCTAATCGTTGCCGACAAGGGCCGGGGGAAGACGGGCAGTCGCAAGGGCTTCGGAACGCGTATGCTGGACGCGATGGTCAAACGTCTCGACGGCGTCTTCGAAGAGACGGACAACGTGCCCGGCGTGCGGGCCATACTGACGGCCCCCATCCGGTTGCCACGCGTTCTACCCGGCGATCAGTCATCGGAGGAGCTGCTGTGACGGACCGTGAGGAAGAGGCGCGCGGCGTCCCGGCGGACGGTACGCTGGACCAACCGCATGAGGGTCTGCTTGGAAGGCCTGGCGAGCGGCATTGGAAGCAGAGCACGATCACCAACCCGTCGCTTGACGAGCGCGGCGGCATCTTCTTCGCCGCCATTGAGATGACGCGGATGCCGATGATTCTTACTGATCCGCGGCAGACCGACAATCCGATCGTCTTCGCGAATAACGCCTTCCTCGACCTGACGGGCTATCAGCTGGAAGAGATAGCCGGACGCAATTGCCGCTTCCTGCAGGGGCCGCAGACGGACCGGGCGACCGTTGGTCAGCTTCGCGATGCGGTTGCACAGCGGCGCGCAGTCAGCGCAGAGATCCTCAATTATAGGCGGGATGGCTCACCCTTCTGGAACGGGGTCTTCATTGGGCCCGTCTACGACGAGCGGGGCGAGATCCTTTATTTCTTCGCGAGCCAGCTCGACATCAGTCAGCGCAAGGAGGCGGAGGCGAGCGCGCTGCAGAGTCAGAAAATGGAAGCGATCGGCCAGCTCACGGCAGGCCTCGCGCACGATTTCAACAATCTTCTCCAGGTGGTCAGCGGCAGTCTCGAGGTAATGGCGCTCAAGCGCGACGACGAGAAAGCGTTCAAGCGCTACCACGATGCGGCGGTGGCCGCGACACAGCGGGGCGCCAAGCTTACTGGGCAGCTCCTCTCCTTCGCTCGGAGAAGCCGGCTCGAGCCCAGGCGGGTCGAGCTTTCCGGCCTCATTTCGTCGATCGCCGAACTTCTCGAGTCGACCGTCGGGAGCCGCGCGGAGCTACAGCTCAATCTCCGCCGGCGGCTTCCCGAGATCGAGATCGATCCGATCCATCTCGAAACCGCGCTCATTAATGTCATTGCCAACGCCCGTGACGCAATAGAGACCGGCGGAACGATTACCGTCGCGACGGCAACCCGGACTTTCGACGCAGACGAGATCACGGGAATCTCCGCTGGACCCTACGTGCTGCTCGAGGTCTCGGACGACGGCAAGGGCATGTCGCAGTCGACGCTGAGCCGCGCCACCGAGCCTTTTTTCACAACCAAGCCCAAGGGAGCGGGAACCGGCCTCGGCCTCGCTACCGCGCAAGGTTTCGCGCAGCAATCGAAGGGCGTGCTCAAGCTGGAGAGCGCCGAGGGCCGGGGCACGTCCGTTCGGTTCTTCTTTCCGGTTCGCGAGGACGAGGAAAGGGCACGGGCACTTGTGCCTGATACGACGGCGTTCCGTCCCGAAGAGGTCGACGCCGACAGGCCGCCCCGCATCCTGGTGGTGGAGGACGAGGAGGCTATCGCAACTCTCGCGCGAGAAACCCTCATAGACGTCGGCTACAGGGTGATCATGGCGAGTGATGCGGACGAGGCGCTTGCCCGCTTCGACGAACACGCCGGTGCCGAAGGAATCGACCTCGTCTTCTCCGACGTCGTGATGCCCGGCCCGCGAAATGGTCTGGCGCTGGCTCACGAGATCCGTGAGCGCGACCCACACGTGCCGATCCTGCTCACGACTGGCTACAACGACGAGATGTCGATCGACGGACCCCAGCCAGAAGCGCTCGACGTGCTGGGCAAGCCCTATCGACGTCGCGAGCTGGTCGAGCGGGTGCAGGCGGCGCTGCGCCGCCGCAGCCATGAGGTCGCTGAACCCCATCGGAGATCCGACTTCGGGCACGCGCAAAGCTGACCTTAAGCGCCTCGCATCAAGTTCTGCGGTGCGACGAACAGCGCATGTCGAGACGCGAATTGGGCCCCTGGCAGCTTCGGCCGGCAATTTGTCGCATGATCACACGGCCGGGCCTTTCCCGGGCCGGCGGCCATCACGCGCGAGGTCATCGCCTGTCTCTTCCGGGGCCGAGCCCCCACCGTTCACGAGCTTGGGGTCAGATCGAACGCGATCTGTCCGCCGCGAGCGCCGCCATCGCATAGGGCCGGAACGCCGACGCCCCGGCGTGTTGACGAGCGTTCGGATCGCCCTCGCCGCGCTCGTAGATACTGATGAGCAAACATCTCAGTCGTTTCGCCGTAACGGGTGCCCCTTCAACTGTCGGCTGATATCCGGTGCGCTTTTCTCACTATGCAGGGCGATCTATGAAGGCGGCTGCTCCGATCGAGCGCCAGCCCCTGCGATGTATCTGTTTCAGTAGGATTTTTAGCGTAGCCGAGATCCTCGAAGGAGCGGCTCACGCATCAGATCGTCTATATCAGCACCGCAAATCCAAACATCACGGTGGCGGACGTCGAGGCGTTCCTCGCGACGTCGCGTACCAACAACCGCCGTGACGGTATCACAGGGCTTCTTATTAGCGACGGTACGAGATTCCTCCAGGCTCTCGAGGGTGAGACCGAGACGATCGAAGCGGCCTTCCAGCGGATCAAAGCCGATCCACGGCATCGTGCGACCGTCCTTCTATCGAACAAGTCGATCGTCGAGCGGCAGTTCGGTATGTGGGAGATGCTTTCGGCGGCTTTGGCAAGGTCCGGGATGATGCGGTTCTTGGAGATCTGGTCGACCGTCTCGTCGCCGAGGTGAAGGATGCGAATACTCGTGCGCTATTTCCGGCTTCATCCGGATCACAAGAAAGGCAACCGCGTGAAGGCCACGATGATGACGAGGGCGGCGGACGCTCCCATCGCGGTGGCCGGGGCATCACGAATGTCCTTCACCTGGATGAACCTGCGGCAAGGCTACGATGCCGGTGGACATCGCTCATTGCGGCTGGGCTGCGAAGTTTGTTCGCAACTCTCAACACTGAGATCGCTGCACGAGCCCGACACGGGCCGACTGCGCTTCAGCTGCTGCCGTCGCCGATTGAGGAGGCGAAATGGCGTGTTCGCCCCGCGGAAAGTGCAGATATTCCGGCGAGAATTCGGCGAGACGCTCGAGGGCCGATCTGTCGTGCACGGTGATGATCGACTTCGAGATTGTCGCGAGGCCTTTTTCGCGCAGAGACCGGACCATCCGGTTCGCATGGATCGAGGTCATCCCGAGGATGTCCGCCAGCTGCGCCTGGGTCACAGGAAACCAGAAGGATCCGTCCAAGGCAATCTGCCCCGCCTGCTCATATCTGCATTGCAGCTCGCACATCAGATGCGCCAGCCGCGACTCTGCCGGCCTTTGAGCGATGCTGACCAACCATTCCGATATGATCTCCATGTCGACGATACAGTCCCTCCAAAAGGCCCTGGCGATTGCCGGGTATCGTTCGCAAAGGGTAAGCAGGTCAGCGTGGGCAATCCTCAGCACTGTGCTCGGGATAAGGGCTTGATAACACCATGAACTTCTTGGCAAGACAACCGCGCATAGATCCGCCATCTCGCCTGCAATGTGCATCGCCACGATTTGGCGAGCCCCGTTGCGCATTTGCGAATAGCGGCCGATCGCACCTGCCTCGACGAGATACGTCTGGTTCGTTCGCTCACCGAACCGGGCGAGTTCCTGCCCTGCTGCGACCCGCTCTCTCTCCCAAGCGAGACCAATGATCGCGGCCCTCTCCACATCGTCGAGATGCGATCGGGACAGAAGACGATTCACGAATACCTCGAGGGACCTATCGGCTGCATTTTTCCGCTGACGTGCGCTGTTCTGCAAGCCAAGGCGGAGCGACGGGGTCGGACGCCGGCCGGCTGGCGAGGATCGCTGATCGACAATCCGATCTGTCATGCGGCCACCGTGCCGTCTGCAAGCGCCGTCCGACGACAATGCTCGAGATATCCGGCCTCGTGGAGCCCTGCCAGCTCGACGATCGCCTGCCAAAGCCAATTCGACCCACCCGAGCTCTTCGGACCATCAAGCAGGAGCCTATGCCAATACATACGCGTCGCATCGTCGAGTTGCCTCGCATGGGCGATGCCGACCACATAGGCGAGATAGCCCGACGAGGCGATCGCCTCCTTACGGGAGAATTGTTCCACCTCGATCTTGAGGTCCTGAGGCGCGAGCTCTCGAAGCACGACTGGCACCGAGAGAAGGGTCGCCGGAACCATCCGCTGCCCGAGGTTCGGTGCGAGCGCCTTGGCGCCGGATACAACTCTCTTCGCGGCATCGAGCGGCATGTTTGCCCCTGGAGCGGCAGGTGCGACTGACCCGCTCGCCTCCTTGATATCGACCAGCGCAAAAGTTTCCTTGCCCTTCTTGCGGGAGATGCCAAGCAGCACAGCGTAGCGAAGACGTCCGAGCGAAGAGCAGCCCTTGCGCCAATAGGCCGCATCCACGACACGGATGCCATCGTCCGTGTCTAGTCTGGCCAGCTCCAGGGTGCGGCGTCGAACTTCCGGCTCGCCAAACAGCGAGACAATCCCCTCGCGTTCGGCTTCGGTTAGTGACCAGAAGCGTTTGCCGCGCGGTATTGTCGGTTCGACATCCTCGATTCGGTCTTTGGCCAGATTGCGCCACCGGCGGCCCATCGCCTTGCGCCGAACGGATTTGACCACATCAGGTTCGGGAAGATCGTCGTCTTTCGGGGGAGTGAGAGCCCGGGCGTAGCCATCGATCATGGCTTCGACCATTCGTGAGGTGGTGATCCCCGGCAGGTCTGAACTGCGCGCAGCCGTCTCCAGAGACAAACCGAGGCGGATCAGGTCAAGCGCTGGATTGCCAATCACGGTCTGGTCGAGGTCGCGGATCTGGACATCAACTCTTCCTTTGGCATCGGCAAGCGGCCCGAGATTCCCAAGATGGCAATCCCCGCAAATCCAAACAGGTGGCCCGGTCGGCACGGCGCGGCTCGCGTCCGATGCGGCCAACCACGCGTAGAATTGCGCCGTATTTCCACGCACATAGGCGTGAACGGAGTGCGCCATCTTGAGATCGCGTGTTCGTGCGAGCGTTTTCGCGCGCTCTTCCGGAGAGGTGGTCAATGTCTCTCAATCTCCAAAGGGTCTTAGCGTGATCGCATTACGGCTGTATGTTCGGCGCTACAGGTGCCGATCGCCATTGGAACGGAACGGGGGTTAATACGAAATCCGAACCTGCACGGGCAGAACCATAATCTCGAGACGGTTCTCATCCTCGACGTGAAATGTCAGATCCACGATCGGATGGCCGTCGAGTATTTCCTGATGAACAATCTCGGCCGCAGTCTCGCGCAAAAGCAGACGGAGAGCGTCGATATCGAACACGTCGAAACCCTCGTTATCGACTGCCCGTCCGTCGCGATCGACGATGTGGACAAAAAAACGCGCCATCTTTCAACCAGACCTCAGTAACGGCGCCCGAGAGGCACCACGTTGCTGATAGGAAAGGAAAAACTGTCGCCGGGCGCGTTTTGATCCGCCTCGAATCGCGACACCATCCAGATTGATCAAGATGCGTCAGAAGGTTTACTCGCTGCGCCGGAGCGGTGGGACCACGCAGCACTCCATGAGGCCGATCGACAACGCATGCGTTCCCGTACCGATCGGAGAACATGATGTGCCACGCGCTGGTTATCGAAGACGACTATCTGGCAGCCGACTATGTTGCTGCTCTCGCTGAGATTGCTGGCGCCAAGACGAGCCAGATCGCGCAGACCGAGGAGGCGGCCGTAGAGGCTGCTCGTAGGCGCCGCCCGGACATAATCCTCTGCGACGTGAGGCTCGAAGTAGGCTGTGGAAGAACAGCGGTGACGAGGATCGAAGCGGAGATTGGTCGCACCGCGGTGATCTACGTCACAGGAGAACTCGGTGCCTGCGCTCAGAGCGATGACGTTCTCGCAAAACCCTTCCATCGGGACGCCTTTCTCGACGCGTTCCGCAGGCATGCATCATTCTCAATCGCCGGAGAGTCTACGGAACAGCAGCATGCAGCCGGCTGATCAGTATTGGCCGACGCTTGGTTGGAGAGGACCCGAGCCCCTCCCGCGGCTGTCTCGGTAGCCCGCGCCTTTCCCGATGCTTACGACTCGCTCGTGTTGGATGGTGACGTTGCGTTCGAAATGGAGGCGGACGCCGCCTTCCTCGCTTTATTGCCAGCGCGCGTCGTCGTTGCTTTTTTTGCTCGGGCGTAGGCGGTCTTTGCATCGACAGGCTTGCGTTTCGGCTTCGGCGCGGCTGCTTTCGCAGTTTTGCCCGCAGACGGTTTCGGCGTAGCATTGGGTTCGGCCGGGGCTTGCCCTGTAGCCGGCAGGGTGACAGCGGTTGGTTCTTCGGACGACGCAGCCTTTGTGTCGCGATCCTCTCGCTTCGACGTCTGCCTCGCCACCATGCCGGCTTTGGCCGCGAGCGGCTTCGACTTTCGCACGGATGCTGCTGTGGCGCTCGGGACAGCGTATTCCTCGGTTGCGTCCGGAGCCGCGGCGGCAAGGGATTTGGGCGTCTGCACCGGCTTTGCGGCGGCGCGTTTCGCCTTCGGGATTTTCACGGTGGCATCCCCGGCGCCGTTGTGACGAAGCTCGTCATCGAAATCGCCAGCGTCCACGGCGGCCGTAAACTTGTCGAGGAAGTCTGCAAAACGGTCGGATGGTATATGGTTGGTCTCGACGCCGTTGATCGTGAAAACGGTTCCTTTTATCTTCACAGTGAGCGCGACGACATCGTTGCTCAGTTTCCACCAGCGATGCGGAGCGCGAGTCTGCCCGTTTGCAAACTGACGTTTTGTGTTCGAGATGCCCTTGAGGAGCGGTCGTCGAAGCTCTTGCAGATTTTCTGTCTTGCGAGAAAAAATCGCGGGCAGCCTCACATTGTCAATGAAACCAAGAAGAGCTTCTTTGAGCGACATGATCCTCTCCCGTGAAAAATGCGATCCTCCACGGCAGCGGTGGGATGTCAACCGTCGCAATTGCAGCGACAGGCTTCCGGGTGAATTTCGCTACGCATGGCGACGCGTGAAACCGGATGGCCTGTCCGTCGCTCCAGTGATGGTGTTTCGACGCTAATCCTGGGGTTTGCCGACCAGGACAGTATGACCAGGTTGAACAAGTGTGGGCTGGATATCGAGCTTGTGACTGGCGGCAGTTCGCCGCGGAAGGAGCAACAGCCAAGCGCGAAGATTGA
Organism: Sphingomonas-like bacterium B12; assembly: GCA_000333335.1. GTDB lineage: Bacteria > Pseudomonadota > Alphaproteobacteria > Sphingomonadales > Sphingomonadaceae > Solisphingomonas. Next base: position 12,527 of record BACX01000420.1, read on the forward strand.
CCTATCACCACCCGAACCGAGAAAGCTAGCCAGTGGTCCCGCGCTCAAACCCGTCCATCGTTAAAGCGCCCAATCCCGGGCATTGACCGTTAATGACGCCGATCTCGATTGCAGACGCTCTGATACCGAAGAGGTGCGATCGCCATCCGGCAGACGATGGATTGACCGTCGTATGATCGTGGGAGTCCCTTGCTGGGAGCGATCGATTTGAACCTGCGATTTGTTCAGTGCGGAACGCGGAGCACGCCGTTCCAGCCCCACCGCGTGGCGATTGGACGCGGATAAATCCGCTTAAGCGGTAAAGCTTGGCGGCAAGATCATGAAGGAACGCGATGCTTCCGCCGCCCGTTGCCTCGGTTCCTGCCGCTTCCGGAAGCTTCCATGGCCGACAATGCTCCTCCGCTCAAAATGCTAACTGATCCAATACCCGAGCCAGAGCTTGGTGTCGGCGAAACTGCGGCGGCGCTGGCGGAAGCGCTAGCCGATGGAGATCTCCTGTTCGCGGCCGTCGACGAGACGCGTGCCGCCGGCGTAGCGCGCGCGCTTGCCGCCGCGTCTCCCGATGTTGCCGTATTGCTTTGTCCCGGAAGCGATGCTCTTCCTGGCGATGATGCCCCGCTTCGCCCGCAAATGTCGGTCCTCGGGTCGCGGCGCTGCGGCGGCTTCGAATGCTGTTAAGCCAGGGCAAGCGGAAAGCAATCGCGCTCATAACTACGGGGGAAGCACTTGCTCGGACGTATGCCCCGCCTGCCGNCTTTGACGCCGAGACCGCCCGCGTCGCTCGCGGTGCGCCGGTGGATGTTCCCGCGCTTTATGACGAGCTTGTCGGCATCGGCTATGTTCCTGATGACCGCGTGGATGAGCCGGGCGAAGTGGCGTTGCGTGGCGTGGTGCTCGACGTCTTTCCCGCCGATGCCGAACGTCCGCTGCGAATCGAGGTGGAAGGCGGGCGTGTTGTCCAACTGCGCAGCTTTGATCCTGCTAGCCAGCTGACAATCGACGACGAGGACAATTGCGAGATCGGCCGCGTTGCGGAGCCGGACGTCGCCGGTGCAGGTGTTACGTTGCTCGACCATTTGCCAGGCGCCCGTGTGATTCTCACGCTGGCGGCCGAGGATCGCCGACGCCGCTTTCTCGCTCTCGCCGCTGACGCCGCTCGCCGACGCCCGAAGCGCGCCCCCCGCGATGCGGTCACGAGCGCGGCGTGGGAAAAGGCGCTCGCTGGCCGCACTACGCTCGACCTTCGCCGCGTCGGCGCCCAGCCGCCGCGGTTTGTCGAGCACCGTGCACCCGCCCGCGCTTTCAGCGCTGCCGTCCGCGCCGCTGCCAATGCGGGCGAAAGGGTCGCTCTTCTCGGTGGCGAGCGCGATCTTCGATTTCTCACCCGCCGCGCAACTGAGTTGCTGAAGCAGTCCCCGAAGCCAGTTGGCACGTGGGCCGATGTGCGCGGTGCCAAGCCGGGCACGGTACTCACCCTCGCCATGCCCGCCGAACGGGGCTTTCGTCGACAGGGCGTACTCGCCATCGCTGCAGCCGACCTGCTCGGCAGCCGGGCCGAACGTGACACCGTGCCCGGCCCCGGCGACGTCCCCGTATTCGCTGGGGGCGAGATTCGTATCGGGGACGTGATCGTTCACGAAGATCATGGCATCGGTGTGGTCGAGGGCCTCGTAGCGATGCCGGCTGGGGAGGACGGCAAAAGCGGCGAGGCGATCCAGCTACGCTATGCCAGCGATACGCACCGCCTCGTTTCGACCGACGAGGCCGACCGCATCTGGCGCTACGGGGCCGATGCCGACGCCGTAACTTTGGACAAGCTCGACGGAACCAGCTGGCAGAAACGCCGGTGCGAAATCGACGCCGCCGTTGCTCAGAGTATTCGCGCGCTGACCAAGCTGGCAGCTGAAAGTGCGACCCGTTCTGCTCCCAAGCTCGAACCTCCGGCCGCCACCTATGAGCGCTTTGCGTCGGGTTTCGCTTATACCGAAACACCGGACCAGGCACGGGCGATCTCGGCTGTTCTCGCCAACCTTGCCTCGGGACAGCCGATGGAGCGACTTATCATTGGCGACGTGGGCTATGGCAAGACCGAGGTAGCACTACGCGCTGCTGCCGCCGCCGCTCTCTCCGGAAAACAGGTCGCGGTTGCCGCTCCCACCACGGTGCTCGCCCGACAGCATATCGAAACCTTCACCGAGCGGTTTGAGGGCATGGGTCTTACGGTGGCAGGCCTCTCGCGCCTCTCCAGCGCCGCCGAGAAGAAGCGCGTGCGCGCCGGGCTAGCGGACGGCAGCATACGCTTGGTGATCGGTACTGCGGCCGTGGCCAGCAAAGGTATGAGCTATGCAGACCTGGGCTTGGTTATTATCGATGAGGAACAGCGTTTCGGTGCCGCCGAGAAAGCGCGGCTGCGCGACCTAGGCGCAGGCCACATTCTTATCCTGTCGGCTACCCCAATACCCCGGACATTGCAGAACGCTCTTATTGGGCTGCAGCAGCTATCTGTCATTGCAACGCCCCCCGCACGCCGCCAGCCGATCCGTACCCAGGTCAACTCGTTCGATCCAAATACCGTACGCACGGCGCTGCTGCGCGAAAAGGGCCGCGGTGGGCAGAGCTTCGTGGTGGTACCGCGGATCGAGGATATGGGACCGCTCGGGGATCAGTTGCACAAGCTCGCTCCGGAACTGGAGCTGCTCGAAGCGCACGGGAAGATGCCCGCCGCCGACATCGACGAGATCATGGTGCGCTTTGGCAGTGGCGACGGTGACGTGCTCCTTGCCACCAACATCATCGAGGCAGGGTTGGATGTGCCTCGGGCGAACACCATGGTGATCTGGCGCGCCGACCGCTTCGGCCTCTCCCAGCTTCACCAATTGCGAGGCCGTGTAGGCCGCGGGAGCCGACGCGGTCAGGTGCTACTCCTCACCGATCCCGCGCACGAGATTGCCCCGCGCACGTTGAAGCGGCTCCGCACGTTGGAGGCATTTGACCGGCTCGGCGCGGGCTTCCAGATCGCCGGCCGTGACCTCGACCTTCGCGGGGCGGGCGACCTGCTCGGTGAAGCGCAGGCCGGTCACATGAAGCTAATCGGTGTCGACCTGTATCAACACATTTTCGAGAGCGCCGTTCGCGCGGCGCGCGGCGAGGATGTGGAGCGTTGGGTGCCCGAATTGCACCTGGGCGTTGACGGCTGTCTGCCTCGCGAGTGGATACCCGATGAACAGGTGCGCGTGACGCTCTATACGCGCCTGTCACGCCTATCCGATGCGGCTTCCATCGACGCGTTTGTGGACGAGCTTGAAGACCGCTTCGGTGAGCTGCCCCCGCCCGCCAAAGCACTTCTCGTTGTCGCTCGCATCCGCATCGCCGCTCATATTCTCGGCATCGCAAAAATCGATGCGGGCCCAGCGGCGATCGCGCTTACGCCGCGCCGCGAGTTCGCAGGCGACTTCAGGGCGGCCAATCTAAGCGAGAAGAACGGTCGCTTCTTGCTCGCCGAAAAATCGAGGATCCGAATGCTCGGCTTGATCGCATCGCCGAGCTGATCGAATGCCTTTGCGAGGAATGATGTCGTCTGCCCGCCGGCGCGCGTTCGCTTCTTTACAACCGTTGGCGAGTAGAGCCGAGATGTATCGTGATACTTGGGGTAGCGCGAAACATTTATCAACCACGCCAATAATAAGAGGCATTTCGGGCGGCGAAACTTTAGATGCTTCCCACGCATCAAAATGATCTGGCTGGGCGCTTCAGCCTGTGTCGTTCATTGTGGGCGCGGGTCGTGATCGCGGAAGAAGTGACAGAAAATTCGAAGGGTGATTGGCTTTGACTCAGCTTCTTGCAGGCGTGTCCAGCGTTCGAGGTCAGCTCGCGCAGGGGATGCCGGATAGACCGACTGCATCATGAAATGCAGCGGCCCAGCTAGGTGTGCTTCGACCGAGCGACTTGCGGATACGCCTTCTGCTTTTATCGAGTTTTGCCTGGGCAAGCCCCTTTCAGCAGATATTCCGATCGGCGACGTTCAATGACGAAACCCACAGCCTTGTCATCGGTTTAGCTGCAATATCGACGATCTGTGCAGCTGTGTCTGGACAGCATCGCACACCTGAAATGGGGAATCATGCACATTCGAGCGGGATACAGGCTGGTTTTCGAGACCCCAACCGCGACCCCGCTGATCGCGATGCTAAATTTGCATCCATCGCGATACGCAAACCTCGTGACACCACATCGTCTATGCACAGGCCCATCGCTGCAGCGTACGGATTATTTGGATGCGTTCGGCAATGTCTGCACGCGCATGATAATACCGCCGGGTGGCGCAACACTGTCCTGCGACTTCACGATTTGGGATAGTGGTGACCCAGATCCGCAACATGATGCAGAGCAGCACCCGGTCGAGCGCTTGCCCGCTGACGTGCTCCCCTATCTCCTCGGCAGTCGCTATTGTGATACCGACAGGCTGGTCCAGACGGCGTGGTCCCTTTTCGGCTCTGTCGCCCCCGGTCGTGCGCGCGTCCGAGCCATCGTCGATTTTGTACACAGCCATCTGACCTACGGCTATTGCTATGCGAGGCCGACCCGAACCGCATTTGAAGCCTATCAGGAGCGTGTCGGGGTGTGCCGCGACTTCGCCCATCTTGCGGTCGCGCTTTGCCGGTGCATGAACATTCCTGCGCGCTATTGTAGCGGCTATCTTGGCGACATCGGCATTCCTCCGGTGGATATGCCTATGGATTTCCACGCGTGGTTCGAGGTGTATCTCGGTGGCGAGTGGCACGCCTATGATGCGCGCCACCGCGTTCCGCGCATTGGGCGGACTCTGATGGCGGCTGGGCGCGACGCAGCCGACACCGCGCTAACCACCGCCTTCGGGGCAGCTCGGCTGACATGCTTTCAGGTTCATACCGACGAACTGACCGAACCGGCGTCGCAGCTTGCATCCCATCTTCCCGCAGGGAAGGCCGTGGGACATGGCGTCTCCTCTCCCGCGCTGGCTGCGGCCTGAAGGCTAACCCGCCCTATTCATCGACGGGCGTGAGGCGAGTTTTCGGCGCGGGCGCTCGGGGCTTGTCGGAGTTGACGGACCAGGTTCTATGGGCGGCTACTGCTGCATCCTCATGCCCCTGCGGCGCGAGTTTGCGCGCGACGGAACAGCTTTGTAGCCGGCGAAGCAATCAGCAACTCCACGCGCCTGTGGGTCTTTTCGAGCGGCAGCACCCTCGCCCTTCGATGTCAGGCGACCGCCGTCGAACGCGGCTGTGATTCTTTGGCCACGAATGACTGGAAAGGTGAATTGAACTCGCGATTGACGATCGTAACCTTTTTGTGTCCGGTCTCAATGTGCGAGGCGAACGGGGTCGGCTAAATCTTCGACCTGCCCCGCAATCCCGCGCGGCATGATTTGGTTGTCGGCCAGTCGCGCGCGGCCGAACTATTCGCCCGCTATTGAGCGCTCACTTTGCTCATGATCCGCAAGATCGCTCGAGTATGGCATGTTTTCCGAAAAGGTGCTCGTTCAAGAAAATGCGCTGGCAGAGGCTGATCGACCACCTGCGTCGCCCGCGACGTACTGATAGCTGCGGGTCAGCGAGCAACCAGAACGCGATGTCTACAGGTCAGATTTGAACGTCAGCGTCCTCCACGTAACGCCATTTTCTTGTCCACTCCTGTGCCCTGCTGCTCGTCCAGTAGCTTTTGTCAGACCTGCCCCATGCCTCCATCTACGAAGAGTTCAGCTCCGGTAGTGAAGCTCGCCTCGTCGCTGAGCAAAAACACTGAAGCGGCGGCCACTTCCTCCGGTCTAGCCATGCGGCCGAGCGGAATTGGTGCGATCAGCGCCGCGCGTACATCGTCGGGTACGCGCGCCATCATTTCGGTGTCGGTTGGACCGGGCGCGACCACGTTGACGCGAATGCCGCGCGGTGCCAATTCCATCGCCCAAGTACGGGCGTAGGATCGCAAGGCGGCCTTGGTCGCGGCGTAAGTGCCGTAACCGGAGACACTGATTGATCCGGCCACTGACCCCATCAGCACGACACTGCTCCCATCACGCAGCGTGTCGAGCGCAGCCTTAAGACCATATACCGTACCTCGGACATTCACATCGAAATGCCGATCGAAATGATCGGTCGTAATGTCCGCCAGCGGCGAGGGTTCACTGAGGCCGGCGTTGAGAACCAATGCATCGATATGGCCATGCACGTCGCGGACCTTGGCCACGACACGCTCAAGATCCTCTGGCGATCCGGCGTCGGCGACAATGCCGGTCGAGCCATAACCGATCGCTTCGACTGCAAGATCGACCTGATGGGCTACTCGGCCGGTTACGATAACGACGGCGCCTTCAATGGCCAGTCTCTTCGCGACCGCCAGCCCGATACCCTTCGCACCGCCTACCACTAGGGCCACCTTGTCCACCATTCGGTTCATCCGCAATCGCCTGTCATGTTGAAGTCGGGTCGCTAGATATACGACGAATATCTGCTATCAAGAGCGCACTATGAATAGCCTAGATATCGCCGAGGATACCGACCTTCCCTGCGCGGCGGAGCGAGCATTGTCGGAGATGCCTGAAATCCGACCCGTGCTCGACAAGATCGCGGACAAGTGGACAATCCTGATCCTCATCGCGATCTGCCCGAAGCCTGCACGCTTCAACGAGATCAAGCGACGGCTGAACGGTATCACCCACAAGGCTCTGGCCGACGCGCTCAAGCGCCTTGAGCGAAATGGATTTGTTACGCGGACCGTCCTCCCTACTGCTCCCATCGGAGTCGAGTATGCGATCACGCCGCTCGGCCATTCGCTCCGACACCCGTTCGAAGCGCTGTGCGGTTGGGCGCTCGCTCATCGTCACGAGATTGAAGTGGCGGCCGACCGTTACGACACCGGTCCGAACTTAGTCCGGCGCGCTCAATCGTCGAGATAGGCGGCAAGCTCCTCTGACGTAGCGTGGGGAAAGGCGCGGCGCGGAAGATCGGAAAATGCGGACATCCCGGGCATTGCGCCGCCGGCGCGATGGATACAGCGCGATAATGCGATGTCCGATCCTGTCACGTCGCGCCAGCTCAGCAATTTCTCGGCGGAACGTCGCCGAGTACGAGGGGCGGCGGTAGCCACGCCGGTGTTCCGTAGCCCGTGCCCGCTCACACGGCGTCGCGAAACATGACCCGCGATGAATGGCGCCAACGCCCGCTCGATCTCGCTCCATTGGCCCCATCGACATCGCCAGCGTCCGGCTTCGAGATGCGTCGATATCGCGCCAACGCCGGCACTCTCTTTCCCCGCATTTTCGACAGGTTAGGTGCGAATACCACCACCGATCGTGCAGCAAGGGCCGGCCGACGACCGCTTTGACCGAAGCTGGATCGACGCGGGTCGCCAGGCCATATCCTCTTCGATGGTGTCGACGAGTCTATCTTCCCTCGTCACCTCCAACCGCACTTCCGGTTAGGCCCGCGCGAACTCCGCCATCCGCCAACCCTTCGCTGTGTACGAGCTCAGCAAGTTGCGCTTGTCCACAAGCGCCCGCGCATCTGCTCACTAACTGAGGCGATAGCACTTGTAGTGTCTTACGAGCCAGTCAGCAGCGCCCCAGTCCGCTCGACCAGCGGTAGATCGAGCGCCGCTTCCAGCTCTTCCACCCGGTGGGACCGCGCCGCCTTTGAACGGCGCTCCGAACAATAGCTTGCTGTGAAGCGGATCGGCTGAGCCTTTCGAGTGACCTTGATGAAGACGTCCTCCGCAGACGTCGTTGGCGGTTCAATCGACGATGACCCCGGATGCGGACAGCGGCATCAGTAGACGGTGACGCGGCGTCACCTCCGAAACAATGACGATCGCGCTCAGCGGCGGACGGACGAAGCCTGTGAAGTGGCCGACTACACAGGAGCACGACCGGCTCGGCGGCGTGTGCGTGGGAAAGACGAGGCGGGCCAGATTGCCGAGGCCTGCTCTCGTTGACGGGCCGAAGGCGAAGATGCCGTCGAGTAGATTCAACAATGTCGTCGCGAGAGGCGTGATAAGCATGGCCGGCTCAGACCGATGCGATCGGGGCGCTCGTGATGATGAGGCTGCGACTCGCAATGGCTATAACGAGTGCGAAGCAGGTCTGAGCGGCGGCCACGTTGTTACATTTACACGCAAATTTCCTGTTTGGATCCGCTCAAGGGTTGCGCTGCGGAATACAGACCGTAAGACGGTAGAGAGCCGGGGGGCGCCGACGGAGTAAAGTCGTGGCGCAGGACGATGAAACCGTTCATTACGATGGTCCCTCAGGTGGCTTCGGGTCGCTCAAGGGCGTGGCCCAAATTTTCGGCAAGGAATGGGCGACGCCCATGGCGCTGGAGACGCTGCGGCGGCAGAACAAGCCCGGCGGCTTCATGTGCGTGTCCTGCGCATGGACCAAACCCGAGCATCCGCATCCGGCCGAATTTTGCGAGAATGGTGCCAAGGCGACGCTCTGGGAGCTGACCACACGCAGCTGTACGCCGGACTTCTTCGCTGAGCATACCGTGACCGAGTTGCGCGGCTGGAAGGATTACAACCTGGAGCAGACCGGGCGGCTCACCCACCCCATGCGCTACGATCCGGCCATCGACAAATATGTGCCCGTCGAATGGGATGAGGCTTTCGCGGCGATCGA
>BACX01000419.1 GCA_000333335.1 Sphingomonas-like bacterium B12
GTGATCGGCATCTGGGGGCCCTGTCGGGCATCCTCCAGCTCGCGACCGGCGTCCGTCGCTGGCGGAGTGCCAGCGCGCAATGGCCGCAGATCCTGAGCGGCGCTCAATCGACGCTCGCGGGGGGGCACTTCCTGGTCAAGGCGATCCATCCCGCCGCGGCCGTCAGCGTGGCCGACGTCGCACCTTATGCGGCCTTCGGTGCCTTCTATTTCGCCATCTCCGCCGCCGTGCTCTTTATCAGACGCTGAGACGCGGCAACCGTTTGACGATCCCGCCTGGCTCGTCCACGTCGTCCGCAAAGAGGATCTTATATGCGCATCATGTTGCTTTCGACGCTTCTGCTCGCGACGGCTGCGCCCGCAGCCACGCCCTGGACAGTTCGCCCCGAATGGGTGCGTGCGCACGAGGATTTCCTGGCGGGCGACGCGCTGCGCGGGCGGGGCAGCGCCACCCAAGACGAGGCTGTCGCGGCGGCCTATGTGGCATCGCAGTTCGAGGGCTACGGGCTGAAGCCGGCCCCCGGCATGTCCGGCTACATCCAGACGGCCGGCGTGGTGAGCACGCATGTCGCGTCGGCCCCCCGGCTCGAGATCGCGGGCAAGGCGATCGACGGCTCGCGGCTGATCGTGGGTTCGACGGCGGTGGACGTGCAAGGTCCGGTCGTCATCGCCGACAGCATCGCGGCCCTTCCCGACAAGGCCGCCGTGGTGGTGTTCACGGCGGCCGACGTGCCGCCGTTCGACATATGGCGCGCCGTGCGATCGCGGCATATCGGCCTGCTGATCGCCAAGGACGGCAGCGACGCGGCGGAGTGGTTCGCCACGATCGGCGGCAAGACGAACATGCCGCGCTTTCTGGCCGAGATGCCGCCCGAGCCGCGCCCGTCCTTCGTCACCCTGCCTGCTGCGAGCGTCGATGCGATCAAGGCCGGCGACCAGGTCCACCTGACGGTGCCGATCACGCGCGACGAGTCGATCACCAGCAACGCGATCGGCTATCTGCCCGGCACCGATCCCAAGGCGGGGGTGATCATGCTGTCCGCGCATCTCGATCATTTCGGCCAGCGCGACGACGGAACCATCATGCACGGCGCCAATGACGACGCGTCGGGCACGACGGCGGTTCTGGAGCTGGCGCATGCGCTGGCATCGGGCAAGCCGCATCGCCGTGGGATCCTGTTCGTCTGCTATGGCAGCGAGGAGATCGGGCTGTACGGTTCGACCTATTACGGCGCCCATCCGGCGGTGCCGCTCAGCGATATCGTCGCCAATATCGAATTCGAGATGATCGGCGCGCAGGATCCGAACCTCCCCAAAGGGGCGCTGATGATGACCGGGTTCGATCGTTCCGATCTGGGTGCGGCGTTGCGGGGGCAGGGCGCCCACGTCGTCGCTGATCCCTATCCGAAGCAGAGGTTTTTCGAGCGATCGGACAATTACGCGCTGGCGCTGAAAGGCGTGGTTGCCCACACGCTTTCGGGGTGGGGCGAGGTGCCGACCTATCACCAGCCGACCGACACGATCGCCAATCTCGATATCGATTACATGACGGGCGCGATCCAGTCTCTGATCGAACCGGTGCGCTGGCTGGCGGACGGGACGTTCACGCCCCGCTGGACGGAGACGGGCCGACCGAGGAAGTAGCGGGACGATCCCGGTCCGCCGGGCGCCGATGCAACAGCGGTATACGAATTTAGCTCGCCTCCTGAAAACGATATTGCGAGGCTCTCGCATTATCATTAACTGCGGCCCGAATCGAAAGGGCCGTGATCATGTTTTCTGCAAGTGTTCGTGTCGGATTGCTGGTGGGTAGCGCGCTGGCGAGCAGCGCCGTTCAGGCCGCAATGCCGCTGGCGTCGTCCTCCTCCTCCTCCTCCGTGGAGAGCGCCGACGAAATCGTGGTGACCGGCGACCTGCCCAAGACGGAGGCGTCGGCCGGCACCAAGAGCGCGACGCCGATCGCCGAGACGCCGCAGTCGATCAGCGTCATCGACTCCTCGGAAATTTCGCGCCTCGGCCTGCAGAACCTCAACCAGGCGCTGCGCTTCGTCGCCGGCGTCACGCCCGAAACGCGTGGCGCCTCGGCCGAGGTGTACGACCAGTTCAAGCTGCGCGGGTTCGATGCGCCGGTCTATCTCGATGGCCTCAAGCAGTTCGGCAGCGGCAGCGGCTATGCCTCGCCGCAGGTCGACGTGTCCCGCCTAGAGCGGATCGAGGTCGTGAAAGGCCCGGCCTCCGCGCTGTACGGCGCATCGAGCCCCGGCGGTTTCGTGTCCGAGGTCAGCAAGCTGCCGCTCGATCGCGATTTCTACGGCTCGGTCGCGGGCACCTACGGCAACTACGATCTCTACCGTGTCGATGGAGACATGGGCGGGCGCATCGGCAGCGATGCACTGTGGCGCCTTTATGGCAGCGTCAACGGGGCGCACGACCAGCAGACCTACGGCAAGCGCCGCCGCGAGACGGTATCGGGCGCGGTGACGGTGGGTTCGGGCAGCTCGACCACCTTCACTCTGCTCGGCGCCTATTCGCACGATCCGTACAACGGCAATTATGGCGTGTTCCCGACGCTCGGGACGCTGATCGACAACCCCGCCGGCAAGATCTCGACCAAATTCTACGGCGGCGAGCCGGGCGATTATTTCAGCCGCAAGCAGGCCGGCATCACCTACATCCTTCGCCACGATTTCGGCGGCGGCTGGGCGTTCCGTTCCTCGGGGCGCTACCAGTATGTGAAGACCAGCCTCGGCATCGTCTATACCGGCGGCACGCAGGCGGATTTCTACAGCGGGGCACCCTCCGCCGCGCCCACGCTTTTCTCGCGCTACTCCTACGCGACGCGCGAACAGCTCAACAACTGGACCTATGACAATCAGCTCAGCGGCCAGTTCGATACCGGCCCGATCCACCATGCTCTGCTGATCGGCGTCGATCGCCAGGTGGCCCATTCGACCGAGCTCTATGCTTTCGGTGGCGGCACGCCGATCGACGTGTTCAACCCGGTCTACGGCACGATGCCGACGCCGCAGAACCCCTATGAGGTGATCAACTATGCCGGGGACGGCTACACCACGCCGTCCTTCACCGGCGTTCGCCAGCGCCAGCAGGGTGTCTACGCGCAGGATCAGATGTCGCTCGGGGGCCTGAACGTGACGGTGAGCGGCCGGCAGGACTGGACGCGCCAGACCGACGGCACGCAGGTCCAGCACAACAAGAAGTTCACCTGGCGCACGGCCGCGCTCTACAAGACGCAGTGGGGTATCGCGCCCTATGTCAGCTACTCGACCTCGTTCGAGCCGCAGTCGAGCATCCTGTCCGACGGCAGCCTGCCCAAGCCTTCGCTCGGCAGGCAGCTGGAAGCGGGCGCCAAATATCAGGTGCCCGGCACCGACATCCTGATCACCGGTGCCTGGTTCGACATCCACCAGACCAACGTGGCGGTGCCGGACTCGCTGTTCAGCTATCACCAGTCGGGCAAGGTGCGCTCGCGCGGCATCGAGATCGAGGCGAGTGGTTCGCTACCTTACGGCTTCAACGGGCGCCTCGCCTTCAGCCGCCAGCACGTGAAGGTGCTGGAGGATGCGGTGGCGCAGAATATCGGCAAGCCGCTTGATACGGTGGGCAAGGGCGGCATCTCGGCGACGCTGGAATGGGCGCCGAAATCCGGCCCGGCGCAGGGCTTCGCGATCGGCGGCACGGTGCGCCACGTCGACAGCACCTACGCCGATTTCTACACCAACCCGCTGCAGCAGACGGAGATCACCCCGATGCGCACGCCCGCCTATACGGTGTTCGACGCGCTGATGCGGTTCGATCTGGAGCGCGTCAATCCGCGCCTGAAGGGCGTGACGCTGGGCGTCAACGCGACAAACCTGTTCGACAAGAAGTATCTGACGAGCTGCTTCGCGCAATATGCCTGGTGCTGGTATGGCAATCGTCGCACCGTGCAGGGCACGATCGGGTTCAGCTGGTGATGGGTGCCCGCGCCTGACGTGAAGGTGTGTCGATGACGGCCCGGAAACACGGATGAGCCATCTGGAGCGCGCCGGTCGGCTGGCGGCGATCCCGGCAGGATATGTCCTCACCTCGCTGGTGACGGCGGCGCTGGTGCGCATCCTGCCGGGTCGTCCCGTCGATGCGGTTTCGATCGGCTTCATGGCGTTCTTCGCCATCTATGCCGTGCTAATCCTCTGGGCCTTCGGCACGCGCCGGCCGGGGCGGATGTGGCTCTGCTGGGGCGTTGCGGCGGTGCTGCTCGCAGGCTTCGTCGGCTGGTCGATCATGATCGGTGGACGATCGTGAAGAACGGGCTGCGGCAGTCTATGTCGACGGTGCACACCTGGTCGGGCCTGCTGCTCGGCTGGCTGCTCTACGTGATGTTCCTGTGCGGGACGGTCGCCTACTTCCAAGAAGAGGTGACCCGATGGATGCAGCCGGAGGTCGCGCCGGCCCATAGCCAGACCGAGGCCGTGGCCGGCGCGCAGGCCTGGCTCACGCGACATGCGGGGGACGCGCTCAGCTGGTACATCGCGCCGCCCGGCCGGCGGGGCGCGGTGACGCAGGTCTATTGGCAGCCGGCCGATCCGGCATCCGGGGGCCGGACCAGTGCGACGCTCGACGGACAGGGGCGCGAGGTCGTCGCGCGGGCGACGGCGGGTGGCTACTTCCTCTACCGCCTGCACTTCGATCTCCATTATCTGCCGGTGATCTGGGCGCGCATCATCGTCGGTATCGCGGCGATGTTCATGCTCGTTGCGATCCTTTCGGGCATCATCACCCATAAGAAGATCTTCGCCGATTTCTTCATGCTGCGCTTCGGCAAGGGGCAGCGCAGCTGGCTGGACGCGCACAACGTCACGGCGGTGCTCGCGCTGCCCTTCCACCTGATGATCACCTATACCGGGCTGGTCAGCCTCGCGTCGCTCTACGCGCCAGCCCCGGTGGCGGCCGCCTTCACGAGCGGCGGCGCTTATTATGCGGCGGCATTTCCGACGGGCGCGAGCGCGGCTGCGGCGGGCGTTCGCCAGCCGCTCGCGCCGCTCGGCACGATGGTCACGCGCGCCACGCAGGCATTCGACGCCCGCGAAATCGGCTATCTGTCGGTGCAGTCGCCGGGGGACGGCAATGCCAGCGTGGCGATCACGACCTTCGCCGCCGGCGGGTTCGACACACGCGGCGAAACCATGCTGTTCGATGGCGCGACCGGGCAACCGCGACAGCCATTACTTCCGCGCGGCACGGCGCAGCGCGCGGAAAGCGTCATGGTGGGCATCCATGCCGGGCGCTATGCGAGCCTGCCGCTGCGCTGGCTCTATTTCTTCTCCGGGGTGTTCGGCACCGCGATGGTCGCGACCGGCCTCGTGCTGTGGACAGCGAAGCGGCGCCAGCGTCTGCCCGATCCGGATCGACCCCATATCGGCTTCCGGATCGTCGAGCGGATGAACGTGGCGACGATCGCAGGCTTCCCGCTGGCGCTCGCCTCCTATTTCCTGGCCAACCGCCTGCTGCCGGTCGCGGCGAGCGATCGTCCGGATCGGGAGATCGCGACGCTTTTCATCGTATGGGGAATTGCGGCGCTCTGGGCGATGATCCGCAAGCCTCAGCAGGCGTGGCGGGATATCGCCGCTGTCGCGGCGCTTGCCTTCGCAGCGGTGCCGGTCGTCAGTCTGATCGCCGTCGGGCCGAGCTGGTCGCTCGCCGCGCGCCATGACAGCCTGATCTATCCGGTGTTCGATCTGACGATGCTCGCGGTTGCCGCTGCGGCCGCGATCGCAGCGCGCTATGCAGGGCTGGCCGCGAGAAGGCTGCGCCGGGTGGCTCGATGATCCTTGTCGCGCTGATCCTCAACATCGTCGGCTTCCTTTGCCTCGCAGCGGCGGGCGTCCGCTATCTCGAGGCGCTGCTCGGTCGCGGTCGGCGCCTTCCCCCTTCGGCACGGATCAGGGCGGGCGGAGCCTTTTTGCTGGCCGCATCATGGTTTTCGTTGACCCAACGTGCCGGGTTCGGATCGGTGATCGTGACGTTTGCCGGACTATCAACCGTCGGCGCCGCATTTTCGGTGATCTGCGTGACTCTGGGGCGGCATCTCAGATCCCGCTAGCGACGGAACGACACCACCGTCCCCGTTCCGATCCGTTTCAGGGATGACATAGTCGTGACATGCGGTGTTCATCGACTGAACGCTGTCTGAATGATCTGGACGCATCGCACCCTTCTGAGTATGCGACTGACTCGCAATATACAGTCATTGAGCGCGAGGTCGGCGTGGCTACGGTTCTGGCTTTGTCACGAGAGGCGCCCGAAACGCGCCAACGGTCCCTAATCGAAGCCGCGCCCGCGCATGAGCCATGGGCGCGTTCGACCTACCAGCCATCCGGTGGTGCGCGCCCGGTCGCGGCGCTGTTCTCGATCACGGTCGTCGCCGCCCTGCTGGCGGCCTTTGCGGCTATCCACGTGCATCACGATACCGTTCATCCGAAGCGGCTGGTCGTCCTTTCGCTCCGTTCGTTGCAGCCCCCGCCGCCGGCGCGGCCCAAGCCGCAGCCGCAGCAGGCGAAGGTGACCCCTCCGCCCGTCTTCGCGCCGCCGCCGATCGTCACTCCGCCGGTCACTCTTCCCACCATCGTCACCTCCGACATCAAGGCGCCAACGCCGCCGGTGCCGACAGTCACCGTCGCGCCACCCGCGCCAGTCGCTGCGCCGCAGCCGGTCGTCGCGACCGGTCCGGTCAACAAGGGCGATCTGTCGAGCAAGATGATCGATGCTGTACCCCCGGCCTATCCGGTGGAGTCTCGCCGGCTCCATGAGCAGGGCATTGTGAAGCTCATGGTGACACTCAACACCGATGGCCGCGTGGCCAACGTGGAAGTCGCCTCGACGAGCGGTTCCTATCGGCTCGATCGGGCTGCGCTCGGCGCCGTCCGGCGTTGGCGCTGGGCGCCCAGCGTCGAAAATGGCACGCCGGTGATGGTGCAGGGCTATGTGACGATCCCGTTCGTCCTGAAGGCTTGATCTGCGCTCGCGCCGAAAGCCGCGAATAATCGGCGGTCGGACAGGAGATAGCGGCAGCCTAACCTGTCGATCGACCGAATAACACGTTCATCGCCCTCAATTGCGACAGCGAGTCATTAGCTGTTGCAGATAATAATGAATCGCAATATGCGATCGATACTCAATCGCAACAAAGGGGCAAAATATGCGTCGCGGCCCGCTGACGAACGGCAGAACTCGGACTTTTTTGGCAGCCTCCTGCATCGGTGTGGCGCTCGTTCCCGCCGGCGCCTTCGCGCAATCGGCGGACGCGCCTGCTCCGGCTTCCCAGGAGAAGACGCTGGGTGGTGTCACCGTCACCGACACCGCGATCGACGACGCGCCCGGCAACCAGCTGGAATCGCCCAAGCGCACCCGCAGCGTTCGTGACACGCCGCAGACCATCACGGTGCTGACCGGCCAGGTTCTCGAACAGCAGAATTTGCTGAGCCTGAAGGACGCGCTCTCGACCGTGCCGGGTATCACCTTCGGCGCCGGCGAAGGCGGCAGCGGCTATGGCGACAGCATCAATTTCCGTGGCTACAGCGCCAACACCGACATCACGGTCGATGGCGTTCGCGATTCCGCCCAATATAACCGCAGCGACTCGTTCGATACCGATCAGATCGAGGTCACCAACGGCGCCAATTCCGTCATCTCCGGCGCCGGCTCGGTCGGTGGTTCGATCAACATCGTGTCCAAGACCCCGCTCGCCAAGGATCAGACGATCCTGAGCGGAGGCGTCGGCACCGCGAATTACTATCGTGGCACGGTAGATACCAACAAGCGGGTCAACGACCTGATCGCGGTGCGCCTCAACGCCATGTACCATCGCAACGATGTGCCGGGCCGCGATGTCGAGAATGCCAGGCGCTGGGGCATCGCGCCGTCCGTCACCATCGGCATCGACAGCCCGACCCGCCTGACGCTCTCTTACTTGCACCAGGAAGATCACAACATCCCGCAATATGGCGTGCCCTATTTCAGCGGGCCGGTGCCGGGCGTCGATCGCAGCGACTATTTTGGGTATCGCAACCTCGATACCCAGCGGATCAACGTCGATCGCTTCACGATGACGTTCGACCACGAATTCAGCGACACGACCTCGATCCGCAACCTTGCGCGCTGGCAGGATGTGCGCCAGCGGACCATCGTCGATCCGCCGCAGGGCACCTACTGTCTCGCGAACGGCGTGTCCTCGGCGGGCGCGGTCTGCGCGTATCCGGGCTATTATCAGCCGTCCGGCCCGCGCGGTAACCAGCGCGTCACCGACAACCAGCTGATGTTCGACCAGCTCGACATCAAGAGCGTGTTCAGCACCGGGCCGATCGAGCATACGATCGATGCGGGCGGCGCGGTCACCTGGGAGAAGTTCAATCTCTCGACCGGGAACGTGCTGCGCAATGCCGACGGTACCATACCGGCGCTTCCGCTGATGGATTTCACCGATCCCAACCAGCTCGCCACCGGCCCGGCCGGTTTCACCTATGGCAGCAACGTCTGGACCGGGCCGATCAACTTTATCGAGAGCGCGCGGCAAACCGGCGAGCTCACCAATTATGCGGCGTATCTGTTCGACACGATGAAGCTCGGCAAGGTCGAGTTCAGTGGTGGCGTCCGTGTCGAGCGCAACGAGGGATCGTACCGCGCGGATACGGTTTCCATCGCCACGGCGACGCTCGGGCAGGTGACGAGGGGCGCGACGCTGACCAACGACGATACGCTGATCTCCTACCGCGTCGGGCTGACCTACAAGCCGATCGAGGCCGTCAGCCTTTACGTCGCGTACGGCAACTCGCAGACGCCGTCGAAGAACTCGGTCAACGGCTCGTGCACGATCGCGGGCATCGGCGGCGCAACGACATCGAGCTGCAACACCGATCCGGCGTCGGCCAAGAATTACGAGATCGGCGCGAAGGCGCAGGTGCTCGACGGCCTGTTGCTGACGGTGGCGGCGTTCCGCAACGATCGGAACAAGTATCTGGTGACCTCCAACGATCCGGCGGTGCCGGACCAGACGCTCGACGGCCATTCGCGGGTCGATGGCATTGCCGTCGGCGCCAGCGGCCGGATCACGAAGGCGTGGACGGTGACCGCCAACTACACGTACCTGAAGAGCAAGCTGATCCGCTCGGTCTCACGCTTCTGTCTGGACAATCCGGGCTCGACGGGATGCGCCAACAGCGCGGCCGATCCCGATCCGGGCGCCGGCTCGCTGCTGACGCAGACGCCGAAGAATTCGGGCAGCCTCTTCACCACCTACAAACTGCCCTTCGGCCTCTCGGTTGGCTACGGCGCGACTTACCAGGGCAGCTTCGCCTTCAACACGCCGACGCTTGCGGTGCCCACCGTGCTGAAAGCCAAATCCTATTGGGTGCATCAGGCCTATTTCTCGTACGACTTCACGCGCAACATATCCGCGCAGGTCAACGTGAAGAACTTCACCAATGCCCATTATTATACGCGCATTCGCAACAACGGCTGGGCGACGCCGGGCGATGCCCGCTCGGCGGTATTCACGCTCAACGTGAAGCTGTGATCGATCGACGGGGCGGCATGTGCCGCCCCGTCATCCTGTTGCTTTGATCCGCCGGTTCGGCGAGGAAGCCTCATGGTCATCGAGATTCCGGAATTGCTCGGCAAGGCGGATGTGCGAGCGATCCGCGCGCAGCTGGAAGCGGCCGACTGGCATGATGGCCGGGGGACGGCGGGCCATCGCGCCATCTCGGTCAAGAGCAACCTCCAGCTTAGCCTCGACGATCCGCTCGCGCAGGAACTGGGGACGCGGCTGGTCCAGCGGCTCGGCCAGACCCCGCTCTTCATCGCCTCCGCGTTGCCGGCCCGGATCATGCCGCCGCGTTTCAACCGATATGAGGACAGCGGCGCCTACGGCAACCATGTCGATAACGCGATCTTCGCCGTGCCGGGCACGCAGACCCACGTGCGCACGGACCTTTCGGCGACCATATTCCTGAGCGAGCCCGACGAATATGACGGCGGCGAACTCGTCATCGACGATCTGTTCGGCGAGCATCGCGTGAAGCTGACGGCCGGGCACATGATCCTTTATCCGGGTAGCAGCCTGCACCGCGTCACGCCGGTGACGCGTGGCACCCGCTTCGCGGCCTTCACTTGGATACAGAGCTTCGTCGCTCAGGATCAGCAGCGCCGCCTGCTCTTCGATCTCGATAGCGCGATCCAGGATCTGACGGCGGATCATCCCGATCACGGCGGCATCGACACGCTGACCAACGTCTATCACAATCTGCTGCGCCAATGGTCGACGACCTGAGCACGATCCCGCCCGAAATTCGCACACTCGCGGACTATGAGAGATATGCGGAGGCGCGTTTGCCGGCCGCCAGCTGGGATCATATCCAGTCGGGAAGCGGGAGCGACAGGGCGCTCCGCAACAATCGGGCCGCCTTCGATCGATGGCGCCTGCTTCCGTCCGTGCTGACGGATCTGCGTGGAGCCAGCACCGAAACCGAATTGCTCGGCCGCGCACATGCCGCGCCGATCATGGTGGCGCCATTGGCGTACCAGTGCCTGGCCCATCCCGACGGAGAACTGGCAACGGCCCGCGCTGCGCAGGCGCTGGAAACCGGCTTCATCCTGAGCACGTTGTCCTGCGTCTCGCTGGAACATGTCGCGCAGGCGAGCCGATCGGCCGCGCAGGAGCTGGCCAAACCGGCGGCGCCCCTGTGGTTCCAGCTCTATCTGCAGCCGGATCGCGCGGACAGCCTGACGCTTGTCAGGCGGGCGGAGGCGGCAGGGTACGAAGCGATCGTCCTGACCATCGACGCGGCGATCAAGCGATCGGAATTCCCTCTTCCGGCGGGGATCGAGGCGGTCAATCTGCACGGCATGGCGAAGCCTCGACAGCAGAGCGTCGCAGGCGGACGCATCCTTTTCGACACCCCGCTGGCGGATGCGGCACCGACGTGGGCCGACGTCGACTGGCTCAGATCCGTGACGGATCTTCCGATCCTGCTGAAAGGACTCGTCACCGGGGAAGCTGTCGATCGCGCGGTGGCGAGCGGCGTCGATGCGATCATCCTGTCCAATCATGGCGGCCGTGTCTTCGATGGTTTCCCCGCTGCGATCGAGGTTCTGGAGGATGTCGTCGCACAAGTCGGCGAACGGATCCCGTTTCTCGTCGATGGCGGCTTTCGATCCGGCTCCGACATCGCGAGCGCCCTCGCGCTTGGTGCGAAGGCGGTGCTGATCGGCCGCCCCGTATTCCACGCGCTGGCGGTGGCGGGCCTGTCCGGCGTCGCCCATATGCTCCACATTCTACACGCGGAGCTGGAGCTTGCGATGGCGCAGCTCGGTTGCCCCCGGATCGCTCTATTGGATCGAGACCGGCTGCACCCTTACCGGCAGGTGTGATCCATCAGGTCATGACAAGGCCCGGCATCGCATCTGTGCTACCGAACAGCCCGCGCGACACGTGCGCGGGATCGATCCCGAACGTCTCGCCGGCAACGCCCGCGATCAGGCTGTCCATAGAGGCCGTGGGCTTGAGATCCCGCCCTTCATAAAGAGCGGAGGCGCCGAGACCCGGCCAATCGGCCATGACCTGTCCGCCCTTGACCGCTCCGCCGACCAGCATTGCTACCGATCCGGTTCCATGATCGGTGCCACCGGTCCCGTTCGCGGCGGCTGTGCGGCCGAACTCTGTGGCAATCAGGACGGTGGTCTGAGACCAAGCCGGGCCGAGATTGTCGCGCAGCGAGCCCAGCAGCGTGTCGAGAGCCTTGAGCTGCGCTGCCAGCCGCCCCTGCTGCCCACTGTGCGTATCCCATCCGCCGGTTTCGATCATCGCGATGCGCGGACCGTTCGGCTTGACGAGAAAGCTGGCGGTGAGCTTGCCGAGGCTCGCCGGATCCTGCTTGGCGGCGCTTCCTTCGGCGAGGCCTTTCGCCTCCAGCGCTGCCGACCAGAGCGGGTGAAGCTCAGGATCGGCGGCGTAGAGCTGGCCCACACGCAGCAACAGGTCGTCTGAAGGGGTGGGGAGGGAGGACGGCGCGTAGGAGGTCACCTGTGCCGCCCCGCGCAGAGCCATGGGGACGGTCGCGGCGAGGGCGATAGCCTCGTCCTTCGCCTTCGGCATCATGCCGACCAGCCGGTTGAGCCAGCCGTCCCTGAGCTGATAAGGCTGACGTCCACCCGTTTCGAGGACGTTCTGGCCGTCGAAGTGCGAGCGGTCGCGATAGGGCGAAGCGACGGCGTGGACGAACAACGCCTGACGCTCGCCATACATCTTGGCGGTCTCCGCGAGCGAGGGATGCAGCGCGAAGGTTCCGTCGAGCTTGGTCGCGCCCGCCGGATCGATGGCGAGCGCCCCGCGCAGCTTCGCATAGGCGGGATCGGCATAGGGAACGACGATGTTGAGCCCGTCTGCGGCGCCACGCTGGATGATGAAGACGAACCGGCGCTCGGTCGGCACGGTGGCGAGAACCATGCGCGGCGCGACGAGCATCGCGCCCGCGCCCATCGCGGAGACGGAGAGAAAGGAACGGCGGTCGATCATGGCGGTCACCTCCGCAGGAAATCGGGTGAAACGAGCAGCAGGGCGAGCGCGCTGCCGGGGCTTTCGGCGCGTCCGATCTGCTCGGTGGTCGCTGCGCTGAGGGAGGCCGGGATGAGCCGTGGTCCGATCGTCCGTGCGTCGAGCGTGTCACCGAGCGGTGCGACCAGCCGCTGTGCGAACTCCACGCGGCGCAGGAGCGCATCCGGTGCGGCCCAGCTTGCCGCAACGTCGTCCCATCCGGCCGGCGAGCCGGGTTTCCACACCGGCTGGCCGAGCTGGTTCTGAACGCCAGCCATCTGGATCTGGCTGATCTCGGTCCGGCCGAGACCCCGCAGCGACGAGATCGTCCACTCCCACGGCGTCTTGAACTTGAGCGGGGCGGTGGCCCAGGGTTCGGGACTGTCGATCAAGGCACGATAGAGGGCAGGCAGATCGCCCTTGTCCCGGTTGAAACTAGCTGCGAGGCGCTGGACAAGGGGCGGCGGCGCATTGTCTCCGGCGAAATGCCGGGCGAGCTTGGTCGCGATATGGGTTGCCGTTGCGGGTGCGCGTGCGAAGTCGGCCAGCACGGCTTTCGCCTGATCCTCGCCCGCCTGCGTATAGACCTTGCCAAGGATCGTGCGCGGCCCCGGTTCGTGAAGATTGGGCCTGAAGGCGAAATCGCCGGCGTTTCCGTCGTCCTGCGGACCCTGCGCGCCGACGCTCCAGCCGGTGAGTGCGCGGGCGAATTCCGTAACGTCGGCCTGGGTATAGCCGGATCGGACGCCCAGCGTGTGCAATTCCATGATCTCGCGCCCGAGATTCTCGTTCAGGCCGCGTGCTTTCCCCGGATCACGGCGTGCAGCGCGCTGGGCGGCGAGGCTGTCCGGTCCGATCGACTGGATCTGGTTCAGGTAGATCAGCATCGCCGGGTGATGCTCGACCGCCTGCAGCATGTCCTCGAAGCGCCCAAGGACGTGCGCACGGATGGCGTCGCGTTCGAAGGCGCCGGCGAACGCGCTGGTCTGCGGATTGTCGGCGGAGATGCAGAAATGGTTGGACCAGAAATGGACCATCCGCTCGACGAACGGCGCCTCGGTTTGCAGCGCGCTCTGGGTGCGGGCCTGTATCGCCTGACGGTACAAGGCCTGCACATCCTGCGCGAAATCCTGCCGGGCGGCGATCTGGTCGGCACTGTGGGTAGGCTTTGCAGATGGCATGTCGGATGCTTGCGGCGCGGCAAGACGCGCAGCCTGTCGCATCGCCTGCTGCTGCTCCCGATAGGCTTTCACCATCGCGCCCGCGTCCGGCAGAGCCGCGAAGTCCGCCGGTCTGGTGTCGAAGCGATCGAACTGGCCGGTCAGCCAGTGCTTCGGATCGGTGGGCGCGGCGTCGGATGGCTTCGCGCCCAGGCCGAAACGGTTGAGCGCGATCGCGGCGGGGGACAGGCCGGTGACTGGCATGGAACGCTTACCCTTCCGACAGGATGGTCACCCTTCAACGGGTCAGCGCGGCGTTTCCGTCGCTTGTGCCGCGGCCCGTGCGCGACGTCGCTCGATGCCTTCGGCCAGTTTTGCCCGCTCGGCCGGTGGCAGAGTTGCGGCGAAGGCAATGGCGCGTTCCTCCACATGCGCGCGGATCGCGATATCTGCGGCGCGCACGCGGCCGAGCGCATCGCTGAGCGCGGCCCGGTCGAGCGTCGGCGCGCGCAACAAGGCTGCGGCGTCGTCGCGCGCCTGCCGACCCGTCATCGCGGCCGGCCGCATTTCCTGGCGCGCCTCGCGGAGGGCGCGGCGGAACGCCCGGCGCTCATCAACCGGAAGCTCGGAGCCGACGACGCGGATCGAACCTACGCCGAGCAGGGGAGGTCGCGTGCGCAACCATGCGGCGCCACCGGCCACCGCGCCGATCAGGAAGATGTTCAGCAGGATCGAGACGGCGCAGATGATCTTGAGCGTGCGGGACGACATTCAGTTCTCCTGCCCAAGTTCGCCGAAGGCGGTGGCGTCGTCGGAGGCGGCATGGCCGGCAGGCAGCACCACCGCCGCAGCCACCGATCCAGCAGCGGCGCCGGCCAGCGCCGTCGCGATCCCGATGCCGGACCACCACAAGCGCGCGCGCCGAGAAATGGATCGGGTTGGGCGGGCGCCCAGGATCCGGTCCGCAAATGCCGGGTCCGGCGAAGGCACCGTCCAGAGATCGAGTTGCGCGTCGAGCCGTTCGGCATCCGCCAGCACCGCTTGCGTCCTGGGGTGCTTCGCCATCTCCATCGCCTGCGCCCGGACGGCCTCGGGCCAACGCGCGATCACGCTGCCATAGGCATCGGCCAGTTCGACGAAGCGGCTTTCGGTCAGGGGCTCAGTCATCGCGGGAACCTCGGGCAGCGAATGTGGCACGGAGCGAGCGGCGACCGCGTGCGAGCAGGCTTTCCAGCGCCTCGACGCTGATCTCCATCGCCTCCGCCGCCGCGATGTTCGAAAGATCCTGATAGTGGACGAGCAATATGGCCTCGCGCTGACGTTCGGGCAAAGCGGCGATGGCCGATTGCACGGCCCGACCCCGCGCGGCGTCGTCCATCGCGATATCGGCGGCTGGTGCCGGGTCCGCCTGCTCGGGCAGGTCGGGCATGGTCTGCTCCCGTCTCCGTCGCAGGCGGTCGCGGCAGAGGTTCAGCGTCACGGTGTGCAGCCATGTATCGAAGCGCGCGGCACCGGGCCGCCAGGCGGCCGCCTGTCGCCACGCCCGCACGAACGTTTCCTGCGTGACATCCTCGGCCTCGGCGGCATCGCCCAGCATCCGGCGAGCGAGCGCCAGCAGCCGGGGCAGCTTGGCGTTCACCAGCAGGCGGACGGCCGTCTCGTCGCCGCGACCCACCCGCGCGACCAACCCGGTATCGGGATCGTCCGCGCTCAAGCAAGGCGTCTCCGGCGGACATGCGGCGGTTCCATCTCTTCAGGGCTGCGGAGCGGTGGTGGTATCGGCTGCCGCTCCCTTCTGTCCGCGCGGCATCCTGCCGGCCATTCGCTCGTCGGGGGTGACGACGCCGTTGCCGTCGCGATCCATCCGCTGGAAACGCCGGGTGAGCGCCGCCTGAATCTCGGTCTTGTCGAGATAGCCGTCATGATTGGCATCCATCCGGTCGAAGAGGCGCGCCGGATCGCGCCCACCCTTCGCCGGCATAGCGCTCAACTCGGCGCGGCTGATCCGGCCGTCACCGTCCGTATCGGCCGCCATGATCCGCGCGGTCTGCCGGTTCAGATACTGATCCAGCGTCATGCCGGGCACGGTAGCCTGCGATGCCGGCTGCGAACAGGCCATCGATGCGGCCAGCACGGCACAAGATGCGAATATCGGTGCTGATTGGAGGATCTTCATGATCGGAACTCCCGAGGGATGGGACGCTATCTCGTCCTTGCACGTACCAGCAGCTTAACTCCGTCGCGCGTTCGCCAGATAAACGGATCAGCAATGTCATTTTACGATATAAGTATGTCTTTATATCCTGCTTGACAGGGATCCATCGCCGGTGTCTAACCCGTCCGTCGAGGTTCCCCGTTCCAGGCTTAGAAATGAGCCTGCGCGACGGGGCTAAGACGGGAAGCCGGTGGCACCCGAACGGGTGAAATCCGGCGCTGCCCCCGCAACTGTGAGCGGTGAGCGGCGGTTCCAATGGACGTCACTGGTGCCCCGCTCGGGCGCTGGGAAGACAGGAGCCGACGTGCTGACCCGCGAGCCAGGAGACCTGCCTCCGACGCGATAACGTTCCTCGGACGGGGGTTCCTCCGGTGGACGCGCGAAGGGCAGATCCAGCCGGACATGCGTGCCGGCGTTTCCGATCGTTCGCGCGCCCTCCAAGGTCTCCCGCCCATCATGCAGGCGATTGACCGATGCCCATCAATCCGTTGCCGCCGGCCATAGGCCCGCCCGTACGACCGCGCCCGTCCACCTGACGCGGCGCGCCGAACCCTCCACCTTTTTTCCGAATTCGACATGACGGCCGGCGACACGCGTCCCGGCCGAAGGAGACCATTCATGCCTGTTACCGCCGCGAACCTCGGCTTTCCCCGCATCGGCCCGCGCCGCGAACTAAAGACCGCCGTCGAAGCCTATTGGGGCGGCAGGATCGACAAAACCGCGCTGCTCGATACCGCCAGGGGCCTGCGCGCCGCGACCTGGGAGCGGCAGAAGGCCGCCGGTATCCAGGTGATCCCCAGCAACGATTTCTCCTTCTATGATCAGGTGCTCGATACCAGCGTGATGGTGGGCGCGATCCCGAGCCTCTATCGGCCGCTCGGCACGGCGGACTCGCTGGAGGTCTATTTCGCCATGGCGCGCGGCACCCGAACCGATGCGGGCGACGAAAGCTGTACCCACGGCCACGGCATGCATGGCGACGTACCGGCGCAGGAAATGACCAAATGGTTCGACACCAACTATCACTACATGGTGCCGGAAGTGGCGCCGAACCAATCGTTCCAGCTGAGTTCGCACAAGGCGATCGATCAGTTCCTGGAGGCCAAGGCGCTGGGCCACCACACACGGCCGGTGATCCTCGGCCCGGTCACCTATCTGCTGCTCGCCAAATCCAAGGTCGAAGGCTTCGATCCGCTCTCGCTGCTGCCGGGCCTGCTGCCGGTCTATGTCGACTTGCTGGCCCGCCTTCAGAATGCCGGCGCGGACTGGGTGCAGATCGACGAGCCGGCGCTGGTGCTCGATCTCGATGACGCGCAGCGCGCCGCGTTCGCCATCGCCTACGGGCATTTTGCCGACAGGCTGACCGGCCTCAAGCTGATGCTCGCCACCTATTTCGGCGGGTTGGGCGACAATCTCGCCACCGCATTGTCGCTGCCGGTGGCGGGGCTGCATGTCGATCTCGTCCGCGCGCCGGAGCAGATCGACGCGGTGCTGGCGGGTGCGCGCGCGAACCTGCTCCTCTCGCTCGGCGTGATCGATGGCCGCAATATCTGGAAGGCCGATCTCAACGCCCTGCTCGACAGGCTGGAGCCGATCGCGAGCGCTCGCCGCAAGCTGCTGATCGCGCCGTCCTGTTCACTGCTTCATGCGCCGGTCGACCTCGATCTGGAAGCCAGGCTCGATCCTAGGGTGAAAAGCTGGCTGGCCTTCGCCACGCAGAAGCTGGACGAACTGGCGACCCTCACCAAGGCGCTGAACGAGGGGCGCGATAGCGTGAGGGGCGCGCTCGACCGGAACGCCGCGGCGGTTGCCGACCGTGCTGGCTCGCCGCTCACGAAGAACCCCGAGGTGCGCGACAGGCTCGCGGGTGTGGATGCCGCCATGGCGCAACGCCAATCGGCCTTCGCCGCGCGCATCAAGGTGCAGCAGGCGCATCTCGCTTTGCCGCCGCTGCCGACGACCACGATCGGCTCGTTCCCGCAGACGCCGGAGGTGCGGAAGGCCCGTTCCGCCCACGACAAGGGCGATCTGGACGATGCCGGCTACGAGACGTTCCTCAGGGAGGAAACCGCTCGCACGGTGCGCTGGCAGGAAGAGATCGGCATCGACGTGCTGGTGCATGGCGAGTTCGAGCGCAACGACATGGTGCAGTATTTCGGCGAGAAACTATCTGGCTTCGCGTTCAGCCGCGCGGGATGGGTGCAGAGCTACGGCTCCCGCTGTGTCCGTCCGCCGATCATCTACGGCGACGTTGCGCGTCCCGCGCCTATGACCGTCGAGTGGTGGCGTTATGCCCAGAGTCTCACCGCCCGTCCGATGAAGGGGATGCTCACCGGCCCCGTGACGATCCTCAACTGGTCCTTCGTCCGCGATGACCAGCCCCGCGAGGAGACCTGCCGCCAGATCGCGCTCGCGATCCGCGACGAGGTGCTCGATCTGGAGGCGGCGGGGGCGCGGATCGTCCAGATCGACGAGGCGGCGCTGCGCGAGGGGCTGCCGCTGCGCAAGGCCGACTGGCAGCATTATCTCGACTGGGCGGTGGAATGTTTCCGCCTCACCGCTGCGGGCGTCGCCGACGCGACGCAGATCCACACGCACATGTGCTATTCGGAGTTCAACGAGATCATCGATTCCATCGGCGCGATGGACGCCGACGTGATCTCGATCGAGACGTCACGCTCGAAGATGGAGCTGCTCGACGCCTTCGTGGGATACGCTTATCCGAACGAGATCGGGCCGGGCGTCTACGACATCCACTCGCCCCGCATCCCCTCGACACAGGAAATGGAAACCCTGCTGATCAAGGCCAGCGGTCGTCTTTCCCCCGCGCAGCTGTGGGTGAACCCCGATTGCGGCCTCAAGACCCGCCGATGGGAGGACGTGAAGCCGGCGCTGATCAACATGGTCGATGCCGCCAGGGCTGTCGC
>BACX01000418.1 GCA_000333335.1 Sphingomonas-like bacterium B12
CCGCAGCATCGCCGACTATGACGCGGTTATGAACCCGATACGCACCGCGCGGCAGGCCAAGAGCGGCCGCCAGCCGGGCGACCCGGCCAAGGCGGCACTGGCGCTGCTGGCGCTGATCGAGGCCCCGAAGCCGCCCGTGCGGTTGTTTCTGGGCGAGGATGCGCTGGGGCTGGTGGAGCAGAAGCTCGACGGCATGAAAACGGAGATCGCGACCTGGGAAGCGCTGTCGCGTTCGACCAGCTTCGCTGTCTGACCGCGCGCCTTCAGCCCTGTGCAGAAAATTGTCCGGCCAAGGTGACCGACCGCACAGTGCCGTCGAATAAAGCCATATGGTCGCCAACCCCATATCGAGGCTGATGCCGTCCCGCGCCGCCGCCCGTCAGGAGCCTAGCAGCTCCGCGACTGCTGCTGCGCGGGACGAGTGGGGCGCGCTGATGGTGGCCGCGCAGGATGGCCATGGCGGGGCCTACCAGCGGCTGCTCGGCGAAATCTCGGGCTGGCTCCATTCCTATTTCCAGCGGCGGCTGCCGTCGGCTGATGTCGATGATGCGGTGCAGGAGACACTGCTCGCGGTCCACCGGCGTCGCCATACCTACGACCCCCATTATCCGCTCGGCGTATGGCTGGCGGCGATCGCCAAGCGCAAATGGATCGATCAGCTGCGCAGCATGGGGCGGCGCCCGACCGAGGAATTGCCCGACGATCTGGCGGTCGGCGATCACGAGGCATCGGTGACGAGCGCCACGGTGCTCGAACGGCTGCTGAGCGAGCTTCGCCCCGCGCAGGCGCAGGCGATCCTTATGGTGAAACTTCACGGCTACAGCATCGAGGAGGTCTCGCAGGAGACCGGCCAGTCCGCATCGGCCGTGAAAATGAACATCCATCGCGGCCTCGGCCGCCTCACCGCATTCATCGAGAAGACCGACCATGTCGAATGATGCCCTGATCCTCGATCTGGCGGCGAACCTCGCGCCTGTGAGGCGGCGAAGCGCACTGCGGGATAGCTTCTGGCTGGTGATGCTGGCGGTAATCGAGACGCTGCTGGTTCTCGCAGCGGGATTGATGCGGCCGGATATGGGGCGGATGATCCTTGCGCCGTTCATGGTGTGGAAGATCGGCAGCCTCGCGCTGCTCGCCGCTTTCAGCTGCGCGGTGGCGATGCGATCCTTCGCGCCGCCGTTTCCTGCGCGTCGTGGGCTGAGGGGCGCACTCGGGCTGGCCGGGCTGCTCATGGTCG
>BACX01000417.1 GCA_000333335.1 Sphingomonas-like bacterium B12
GGCGGTCCGCGTCACAGTGCCATTGCCGCTCGCTTCCCCGATTCGATCGAGAAATCGCCGCTCTCGACGATCGGCGTCTCAGCGCCGCAGTCTTCGGCAGCTTTGCGGGCACCGATCAGTCGGTCGCGGGTGAGAGGGCTGTCGTCCGGTCCGGCGATCAGGGCGATGTCGCGATGCCCCATCTCGTAGAGCGTCTGCATGACTTCGTAGGCGGCCCCGGCATTGTCGATATGCGCGCTCGAGACGCCGAGCGACGGCGTGAACTCGCAGCCGTTGACGATCGGGGCGCGGGCGCCGTCGCGATCCAGCAGCCGGGCGAGCGTCGTCGGCAGCCGATGGCCGAGGAAGATGATCCCGTCCGCCTCTCGCCGGTTGAGCATCTCGGCATATTGCTCCTCGCGCTCCCGCTCGTTGCGCGTATCGCCGAGCAGCACGGCATAGCCGGCCTTCTGTGCCGCTTCCTCGACGCCGCGGATCACGCGTGAGAAGAAGGGGTTCGAGATATCCGGCACCGTGACGATAATGCGCCCCGTCCGCGTGGTGCGCAGGCTCGCGGCCACCGAATTGCGGGTATAGCCCAGTTCCTCGACGGACTTCATCACGCGGGCGCGCGTCGCCTCCGCGACCATTTCGGGATTGGCGAGCACGCGCGCGGCGGTCGCCCTGGAAACGCCGGCAGCCGCCGCGACATCGCGAATGGTCGTCATGAAGCCGGAAGTGTGCTGGAAGAAGACATCGCGATCCATCGAGAGCCGAAGGGGATATGCCTTATGTCATATCCGCGGCTTTCGACAGAGAGCTACGCTTATCTCGCAACGCTCTCCGCATCTTCATTCGCGGTGGCCTGGATCCGCAGGCGGGGGAAGACGTCTTCCAGCGGCTTCGTCTCGGGCAGCACGTAGACGTAGCCGCCCTTCTTGCGGAACACCGGGCTGAGTGCCTTGCCGTAGAAGGCCTTGGGCACGTTGATGCAGCCGAAGGTGATGCGATTGTCGTCCGGCGTGGGGGACAGCATCCGTTCGCGCCGATGTTCCCTGGGGCCGGCATCGCTCGGGATCGGGTGGAGCGCCACAGAGGTCGCGTAATCCACCCAGAGCACGCGTTGCCCCGCCACCGGCATCCCGAATTTGGCGAGGAAGCGTCCGGCCGGGGTCGTCTTTTCGGCCGGGCCGAGATCGGCGAGCTTCTTGCTGCCGACGCCCGGAGTGGCGACGTCACCCTTCGCGATGCCGACCAGCACCGGCACCGCGCCGAGGGGTTTGCTGGTGGCGTCGAACAGGAACAGCGCGGCATTGGTCTTGTCGACCACCGCCCAGGGGAGCGAGCGATTGTCCTTCGATGCGGAGACCCAATCGATCACCCGCTGCGCCGCGGGGGAAGGGGCGATGACGGGCGCAGGTTCGCTGGGTGCCGGCCTCGCCTTGGCGTGAAGGGCTGGGCGGGCGCCGGCGACGGTGGGGAGGATCAACGCGAACCCGACTGCCGCCCGCAACATGGACATCATCTTTTCCGAGAACTCGACGAGCGTCGGCCGCCTTCGCGAAAGGCGGCCGACATGGGGACAGCAATGAGGTTAGAGTGTTTCGCGACGGGCGATCAATGGCGCGGCCGCTTGGCGCGCTTCTGCTCCTGAACGGTCAGCCGCTGGTCGATGCCATCCACCCGGCTGCCCAGCTGGTCGAGCCGCTGACCGTTCTGCTGCGCCTGGCCGGAGGCGGCCTGCGCCTGCGCCAGCGCCGACTTCGCCGTTCCGTCGGTATCCTGAAGTTTCGCTTCGAGCGCATCGACGCGTTGGCTCACCGGAGCGATCTGCTCGCGGACGTAGGATTTTGTGGCGCAACCGCCAAGGCTGAGGGCGCCCGCCACAGTCAGAACGGCAAGGGCGGATTTAGAGGCGAAAGCGGACATCAGTTCTTCCAATCGTTAACCAACCGGAGCTAGCAACCCGAGCCGCGATATTCCGACAATATCGATTCTGTTCAGCCGTGCATCTTCTTCGATCGATGGTTTCTCGATGTGAGCCTGCCCCAATTTTATTTCGTTTCGTCGCATGAACGAGCTGTTCAGGTTCATTGACGCTTCGATTTTGCTTTGGGCGTAGGCGCGAACGGGTCTTTCGGGATGTCGTCGGATCGTGCCTTTGCGGTGCCTGTGTCGGCCGGTGAATCGCGCTGTTCATCGACGCATTTGCCCAGCTTGCGGATCGCGGCTTTCGCGTCGCCGAGGTCCAGGCGCTCCACCGGAACATCGCCCCGCGAGACATCGAGGGTCTTGGATGTCGCGAAGAGCGAGGGGAATTTCGCCCCGAAGCTGGTGACGAAGCCCTGCTTCCCGTCCGAGGCGATGCCGACGGCGAAGTGCGCCGGATAACTGCTGTTGGACAGGCGGAAATTCAGCTTCAGCTTGTCCTCGAGCTTGATCGACCAGTTCGGGTTGAGCAGCGAAAGCCGGTTCGTCCCGTCCGTATCGACGCCGAACAGCAGGGTCGTTCCGCCATTCGACTCATATTCGCGCGTCAGGAAACAGCCTTTGCCATCCTTGCTCGCCGCAACCGTCCAATCGCCGACGTTGCGCAAGGGATATTCGCGGGCAGCGGTGCCGCCGCTGACGAGCGAGATGAAGCCTGTGAAAGCTGCGGTCAGCAGGGCTACGCGAGCGATCGATCCTCGTGTCATTCTCATCAACACCTCTCACCATGGAACAGTCGGACCGGCTACGCCTATGACGTCGGGCCGGGACTAGCGTTCCACGAAGCCCGCCAGCAAGGCGTGCGCGACGTCTCGCGCATGCGATGCCAGCGCCTCGCCCGGCAGTTCGCCCGCCGTCCAGAAAGACAGCACGCCACGGAAGCCGAAGGCGAGCTGAGAGGGGAGAACCCGCAGCGCCTCCTCACGGCGATCGCTCTTCAACCCGTCTCCGGTGCCGATTGCGAGCGCCCACAGGGCGGAGGAATGTGCGAGCACCTGTCCGGAAGGCAAGGCGGCCGTGCCGATCCACCCCATGACGGTACGGTTCACCTCCGGCTGTTCGAGCATCACCTCGGCGCCAATCGCGGTGGCGAGGAGCACGCGGTCGATGGCGTCGGGCATGGCCGGTGCCGCCGAAAATCGCTTTGTCATCTCGTCGATCCGCCGTGCCGAGAGCGCATGCATCATCGCGACCTTGCTGCCGAACTGGTTGAAGGGTGTCGCGAAGCTGACCCCGGCCCGTGCCGCGAGATCGCGCATCGAGAAATCGGCCTTGCCATCCCGCAGCAAAGCCTCGGCCGCGTCGAGCACGGTCTGACGCAGCGGCTCGCCGCGGACAACGGATACCGGGGGGTGGTTCTGATCCTGGGCCATCAGCTATTTATATCATGATATAATTACCGAAATGAACCGGAGATATGCCATGCCATCGATCACCTCGAAAACCTTCCTCATCACGGGCGTCAGTTCGGGGCTCGGGCGTGCCTTCGCGCAGGGCGCGCTCGACGCCGGCCATCGGGTGATCGGCACCGTGCGCCGGGACGAGGATGCGGCCCCGTTCACGGCACTGGCGGCAGAGCATGCGCTCGCACTCAAGCTCGATGTGACCGATTACGAGGCGATCCCGGCGGCCGTCCGCGAAGCGGAAGAGCGGATGGGGCCGATCGACGTGCTGGTGAACAATGCCGGTTATGGCCATGAGGGCGTGCTGGAAGAATCCTCGATGGATGATCTCCAGCGCCAGTTCGCCGCCAATGTTTATGGTCCGGTCGCGATGACGAAGGCCGTGCTGCCGGGGATGCGCGCGCGCCGACGCGGCCATATCGTCAACGTGACATCTATGGGCGGCTTCATCACGATGCCGGGCATCGCCTTCTATTGCGGCAGCAAGTTCGCGCTGGAAGGCATATCGGAGGCGCTCGGCAAGGAACGGCG
>BACX01000416.1 GCA_000333335.1 Sphingomonas-like bacterium B12
AGTTTGATCGGCGCCTTGTCGTAGGGCTTGTAGCTGGGCTTGCCGATGTAGAGCGTCTCGCCGCGCAGCGCGACGTGATCCTGCACCAGCACCCCGTTGAAATAGGCGGTGAGATAGGCCGGCGTCTTCACGCTGCCGTCTGCGGTGAAGGTCGGCTTGGTCCACACGACATCGATGTTCTGCCATTCGCCTGGCTTGCGCACCGGGTTCGCCAGCGGCGGAAACTGCTTGTAGATCGCGCCTGCCTGCCCGTTGACGTAAGTGTCGTTGTGGTAGCTGTCCATGATCTGCAGCTCGTAGCCCGTATCCCCCGGCCCGGTGGAGGCGAGGAACAGTCCGCTGTTGCCGCGCGCCTGCCCCTTGCCGGTGACGTTGGCAGGTATGCGGTATTCGAGGTGGAGCTGATAGCTGCCGAAGGAGCGACGGGTCTGGATGTTCCCGGCCTCCTTCTTCACCGTGGCGATGCCGTCCGCCACGGTCCAGCCGGCAGGCGCGCCGTCCTTCACGTTAGCCCATTGATCGAGCGACTTGCCGTCGAACAGCACGATCGCGTCCGACGGCGGCGAGGCGGTGTCGCTGCGACCGGGAGTCACCACCGGCACGGCGGGCGACCATTGCTCGGTATCTTCGGGCTTTGCCTGCTGCGCGGTGACCGCGACGGGGAGGGCAAGCAGCAAGAGCGGGGCGGTGCCCGCGAGGATCGATTTCATAGCTCCCATCCCTTTCGGTAGGTTCGGTCGAGATAGCGGTTGGCGTCGGGCAGGTTGGTGATGCGGCCGGCCGCGCCGTCATATTCGATCGGCCGGCCGGCCCGCATCGCGACGATGCCGAGCAGCATCGTCTCGGTGAGCGGCGCGCCGACCGCGAAAGGGGAGGAGATCGCCTCCTCGCCACGGATCGCGCGGATCCAGTTCATCTCGTGGCCCTGCCGCCCATCCTTGATGCGGGCCAGCGATTGCGGAATGGCGGCGGCGCGCTGGGCGGTGCCGTCGCCGATCAGGACGGGCTTCTCGCCATAGGTCTCGTGCATCAGCATGCCTTGCGCACCCACGAACATCACCCCGCCCTCGGGCTTCATCACGGCCTCGGGGGGAAGCCCTGGCGGGGTGGGCGGCATCAGACCGCCGTCATACCAGGTGATGGAGAGCGGCCCGCCCTTTGCGTTGCCGAAGGTGAAGGTGGTGATGGTGGCGAGCGGGTAGCTGCCGCGCTGATCGCCCTCGGCTGTGTCCGGCGTGCGCTGGTTCTCGCCCCAGGCGGAATGGCGCGTCTCGACACGAGTGGGCAGGCCCGGTTCCAGCGCCCAGACCGGGAAATCGAGCAGGTGCGCGCCCATATCGCCGAGCGCGCCGCAGCCGAAGGGTTGCCAGCCGCGCCAGTTGAAATGGGCGTAGAGCGGATTGTAGCCCCACTCGACCGTCGCCGGGCCGAGCCAAATGTCCCAGTCGAACCCGGCGGGCGTTGGCAGAGCTGCAGGACGGGCAACGCCTTGCGGCCAGATCGGCCGGTTGGTCCAGACATGGACCTCGCGCACCGCGCCGATCGCACCGCCACGGATCAACTCGACCACGCGGCGCCCGTCGTCACCGGAGTGTCCCTGATTGCCCATCTGGGTGACGAGGCGGGGATTGGTGCGGGCGAGTTCGTCGAGCAGTCGCGCCTCACGCACCGTGTAGGTCAGTGGCTTCTGGACGTAGACATGGAGCCCGCGCTCCATCGCCATCTTCGCGGCGACCGCATGATGCTGGTCGGGCGTGGCGATGACCACCGCGTCGATGTCCTTGCGGGCGTCGAGCATACGCCGATAGTCGGCATATTTGTCGGCCTTGTCGTAGGCGGCCTTGAGCGCCGCGCGCTCGGCGATCGGGGCGCCGCTGCTGTCCACGAACGATTTGGCGACGTGCGACAGATCGGGGTCGGCGATGGCGATGATATTCTGGCTGGTGAGCCGCTCCATGTTGGCGGCGCCCATGCCGCCGGCACCGATCGCCGCGACGTTGACCCGATCGCTGGGAGCGATCCGGCGGTGGCGCTTCGCGGCTTGTACGGGGAGCGCCATCCCCGCGACGCCGGCCGCCGCGCCGGCGAGCCATGAGCGACGATCGATCGTCATGCCGGTCTCTCCTAGATCGTGCCGGCGCGGCGCAGCTTCACCGCATGATCGACCGCGCGGCAGGTCATCGCCATGAAGGTGAGCGACGGATTGACGCAGGAGACCGAGTTCATCTGCGAACCATCGGTGACGAACAGGTTGGGCGCCTCATGCGCCTGGTTCCACTTGTTGAGCACCGACGAGCGCGGATCGTCGCCCATGCGCGCGCCGCCCATTTCATGGATCGCGTCGCCCGGCACATGCTCGGCCTCGTTGCTGGTGACGTTGAGCAGGCCCGCCTGGCGCAGCATGATCTCGCCCTGCTGGCGTGCGTCGGCCATCATCTTGAACTCGTTGTCGCGGAAGGTGACGTCGAAGCGCATCTGCGGGATGCCGAAGCGATCGAGCTTGTCTGGAACGAGCGATACGCGGTTGTCGTCATAGGGCAGGCACTCGCCGAACGCCCCGATGGAGAAGCGCCACGGGGCATATTGGCGCATGCCTTCCTTCATCGTCTTTCCGAAGCCGACCGGCCCGGCCATGCTGCGGCTGGCTCCGCCCTGATAGCCATAGCCACGCCGAAAGCCGACGCCCTCGTCCTGCCCGATATTGCGGAAGCGCGGGATGTAGACCGAACCGGGACGCCGGCCATATTCGATGAACTCGGTCATCCCCGGCACCTCGCCGGAGATGTTCACGCGGAAGATGTGATCCATCACCGAGCGGCCGAGCATCCCGCTGGTGTCGAACCAGCTGCGCTCCGATCCCGGCGCGCGGCTGTTCATCAGGATTTGCACCGATCCCATGGCGGAGGCGCAGAGGAAGACGATATCCGCCTTCACGATTTCGGCCTGCCCGGTCTTGGCATCGACGAAGCGCACGCCGGTGACGCGCTTCTTCGCCGGATCATATTCGAGATTCGAGACGACCGCGTCGGGCCGCACGGTCAGCCGCCCGGTCGCGCGTGCTGCGGGCAGCGTGACGGCCTGCGTCGAGAAGTAGGCGCCGAACGAGCAGCCGTTGGAGCATTGATTGCGGAACTGGCACTTGGTGCGGTTCTGCTCGGGCTTGTCCTCGGTCATGTTGGAGAGGCGCGCGTTGATCAGCTTGCGGCCGGGGAAGCCGGATTCGAGCCGTTGCTTGAACCACTTTTCCGCGACGTTCATCGGCATCGGCGGCTGGAACTCGCTGTCCGGCAGATAGGTCAGGTTCTCCCGCGAGCCGGAAACGCCGATATATTTCTCGACATAGCTGTACCACGGCGCAACGTCGTCATAGCCGATCGGCCATGCGCCGCCGATCCCCTCGCGCTTGTTCGCCTCGAAATCGGCGGGGCTCCAGCGGAAGCTCCAGCGCCCCCAGATCAGCGACTTGCCGCCGACCGCCGCCGGGCGGATCCAGTAGAATTTGCTGCCTTGATCGTAGGCGTAGGGGTTCAGTCGGTCGTCGTTGTAGAATTGCACGTTGCTGGTCGACACGTAGCCGTGCTTGGCGATGAAATAATCGCTGTCGACGATCGCCTGCGGCACTTCGCCGCGCGCCGGCAGCTCGAAGGCGGGCTTGCCGTCATAGGGATAGCCCTCGCCATGCTCGACCATGTAGCCGCGATCGAGCATCAGCACGCGCAGGCCCTTCTCGGTCAGTTCCTTGGCCGCGAAGCCGCCGCTGACGCCGGAACCGATGACGATCGCGTCGAACTTGTTGGTCGATGCCATGGGATAGCCTTCCGCGATCAGAAGCGCAGCGCGCGCAGATTCTTGAAGCTGGTCGTGATGTCGGGGAGGTAGGGCGCCTGCGCCTCGTCATTCTCGACGTAGAAATGCTGCACCTTCGCTGCACCCGGTCGCTTGAAGAGGGCGGCGAAGTCGATCGTGCCGGTGCCGACGGCGGCCATCGAACGGTCCGCCTTCATGTCTTTGGCATGGAAGGCATAGAGCCGCGTGCCGAGCCGATCGATCAGCTTGCCGGCATCCTGCCCGGCATGAACCGCCCAGTAGAGATCGAGCTCCAGCTTCACCAGCGACGGATCGGTGCCATCGACCAGCTTGTCGTAGAGAGAGGTGCCGCCCGACCGGTTGAGAAACTCGAAATCATGATTGTGGTAGGCGAGGCCGAGGCCCGCACCGCGCGCCTGCTTGGCGAAGCGGTTCACATTCGCCACGACCCCCGCGAAGGCGGCCTCGGCACGCAGCTCCTCCGGCAGCCACGGGACGACGATCGTGTCGGCTCCGAGCGCCTTCGCCATCTTCACCGCATCGCCGAACCTGTTGAGCAGGGTGTCGTAGGGGATGTGGAGCGAGGGCGAAGTCAGGTGCAGCCGGTCCATGGTGTTGCGCAGCAGCGCGTGATCCATGGTGTCGTAATTGCCGCCGCCATATTCGACCTCGCGGTAGCCGATCCGCGCCACCTTCTCGAGCGTGCCGACCGGGTCGCTTTGGAAGATCTCGCGGACGGTGTAGAGCTGGAGGCCGATCTTTCGGATCTGCGCGGCGCGGGCGATCCCGCCGAGCGTGGAGGCAGCCGCGAGCGCACCCGCGCCCGCGACGAAAGCGCGTCGGTTCATCATCATGCCGTGTAGACCTTGTTGACTTTGGAATAGAGATAGTCGCCGTGATACTCGCCGGGGACGGGCAGATATTCCTGTTCCTGCGTCATCCCGATCTCGGACGTGTAGTAGCCGGTGATCACGAGCTGGCGGAACGCCTCGAAGAAGGCAGCGCCACCCGCGAACTGCGCGTTCATCGCGGCGGTGAGCAGGGCATCCTGCTGGTCCGGCGAGGCCTGGGTCGCGGAAACCTTGTAGTCCTGCTGGCTCTTCGCCTCGACCGCATCGAGGCCGGCGATGATCGGGACGCGCTCGGCCGGGAGCGCCCAATCGGCGAGCAGTTTCTCGATATAGGCGGGCACCCCGGCGGCGATCGCGCCCGGCGTATCGGTGGTGGGCAGGATGCGCTCGCTTAGCTGCGTCATCAGCGTGTGCTGGGCGGGCGTGAACACCTGCACGCTGGGCGGCCCCTCACTCACCACCGGGCGCGTCGCCGGCCCGGCAAGGCCTGCCGCGCGGGCGATGGGCGCGAACAGCGGCGCGCCGAACAAGGCCGCCATGCCGGCGAGCGCGTGCCTGCGGTCGATCATCTCCTGTCCTCTCTCATGCCGCGTCGATCGCGCGGTAGGCGGCGATCAAGCGATCCTCGCCAGCCCGCCCGTCGAGCGAATTGCCATGCTCCATGCCGATCACGCCGGCATAGCGGCGCGCCTTCAGCCAGCGCACGATATTGTGATGGTTGATCTCTCCGGTGCCCGGCTCCAGCCGCCCAGGATTGTCGCCGAACTGGATGTAGGCGATCTCGTCCCAGCAGCTGTCCAGCGTCGGGATCAGGTTCCCGGCCTGGATCTGGGCGTGGTAGAGATCGGCCAGCACCTTGACCGAAGGGTTGTTCACCGCCGTGGCTATCGCGAACCCCTGCGGGATCGTGCGCATGAAGATGTTCGGGTGGTTGGTGATGGTGTTGAGCGGCTCCATCACCAGCACGACATCATGCTGCGCGGCAATGTCGCCCGCGCGGCGCATCACCTCAATGATCCGCGCCGTCTGGATATCGACCGGCACCTTCGGGTCCATGAACCCGGTAACCACCGTCATCCATCGCGCGTCGAGCCGTTTGGCGACATCGATCGAAGTCCGGATGTCGGCGAGCATCGCGTCCTGCTCCGTCCGATCGCCGGAACCGAGCAGCGGCCGGTACTGGCTCCATTTCGGCATGCTCGCGACCAGCACGCCCATCGTCATGCTGCGCTGGCGAAAGGCCTTCGCCATCGCCTCCTGCTGGGCGACGGGGCGCGACGTCGCTTCGTTGTCCTCCCACGCCGTGAAGCCCTGATCGGCGGCGTAGGCGATCTGCTCGATCACTCCGCCACGGCTGGCGAAACTGCCTTCGTGCGGCGCGAACTTGAGCGAGAAGCGCGCGGCGTTGCTGGCGGCGCGACCGCTCGTCGCAATCGCCGCCGTGCCGATCCCGGCGAGCGTGCCGGCCAGAACGGATCGCCGCGAGGGGCCCATTGCCTTACTTCACCGTCGCTGTCTTGAGATAGGTGACGATCGCGGCGCGCTTGGCGGGATCGGACACGCTGATCGGCATCTTCGTGCCCGGAACCTTCTTGCCGGGCGATGCGAGGAAGTCGGCGAGCGTCTTCTCGTCCCAGACGATGCCCGAGGTCTTCATCGCGGAGGAGTAATTGAACCCCGCGACCGATCCCGCTTTGCGGCCGAACAGACCCGAGAGGTTGGGGCCGACGCCGTTGCGCCCGCCCTTGTCGATCGTGTGGCAGGCCTTGCACATGCCGAAAGCCTGTGCGCCGGCATCCTGCGCCACGGCTGGCGCTGCCAGGGTGATCGCTAAAACGGCAACGAAACCGCACATTGGCTTCATTGAAACTCTCCTCATGATTCTTGATGTTCCGGAAGGCCGAGCAGCCTGCGATTGGCGGCGCGATCGGTGCCGCTCGCCGCGAAATCGTCGAAGGCGTGGGGCGTGACGCGGATGATGTGATCGCGGATGAAGGGGGCGCCTTCGCGCGCGCCATCCTCCGGATGTTTCAGCGCGCACTCCCATTCGAGCACGGCCCAACCGCGATAGTCGTAGGCCGCCATCTTCGAGAAGATCGCGCCAAAATCGACCTGCCCGTCGCCGAGCGAGCGGAAACGGCCGGGGCGGTCCACCCAGCTCTGGTAACCGCCATAGACGCCGGAGCGACCGGTCGGACGGAACTCGGCATCCTTGACGTGAAAGCAACTGATACGATCGTGATAGATGTCGATGAAGGCCAGATAATCGAGCTGCTGCAGCACGAAGTGGCTGGGGTCGTAGAGGATGCGCGCCCGTTCGTGCTGATCGACCGTATCTAGGAAGCGCTCGAAGGTGGCGCCGTCGTGCAGGTCTTCCCCTGGATGGATCTCGAACGCACAATCGACGCCCTGCTCCTCGAACGCGTCGAGGATCGGGCGCCAGCGCTTGCCGAGTTCGGCGAAGGCCTCGTCGATCAGTCCGGCCGGTCGCTGCGGCCAAGGATAGACGTAGGGCCATGCCAGCGCGCCGGAGAAGGTGGCATGCGCGTCGAGGCCCAGCCGCCGGCTGGCGCGCGCGGCGAGCTTTACCTGTTCGACCGCCCAGGCCTGCCGTTCGACCGGCTTGCCGCGGACATGCTCGGCCGCGAAACCATCGAACAGGCTGTCATAAGCGGGGTGCACGGCGACGAGCTGGCCCTGCAGGTGGGTCGAAAGCTCGCTGACGACGATGCCGTGCTTGTCGAGCCGGCCGCGCAGATCGTCGCAATAGGATTGGCTCTCGGCGGCGGTTTCGAGATCGATCAGCTTGGGTGTGCAAGGGATCTGCACCGCCTTGTAGCCGAGGCCCGCCGCCCATTCTGCGAGATGGTCGAGCGTGTCGTAGGGCGCTTCGTCGCCGAGGAACTGGGCGAGAAAGATGCCGGGGCCCTTGATCGTCTTCATGCGGGGTCTCCGGGGAAGGGCAGCCACGCGCGCGCCTCATGCGAGCGGACGGCGCAGTCGACGAAGCGCATCGAGCGCAGGCCGTCACCGATGCCCGGCAGCACCGTGTCGAGTGGGCCGGGTATGTCGTGGATCGCGTCGGCGAAATCGGAATAGAGCGTGGCGAAGGCCTCGATGAACCCCTCCGGATGGCCGCTGGGCAGGCGGATCGCGCGCTGGGCGTCGGGGCTGAGGCTTGGCGCGCCGGCATGGACGATTTCNGTGCGCGCATCCGGGCAGCGCAGGATCAGGTCGCCCGACGCGTCGTGGCACCATTCGAGGCCGCCCTTGTCGCCGTAGATGCGAAGCCTGAGGCCATTGCGCCTCGCCGTCGCGATCTGCGAAGCGGTGAGAACACGGGGCACCTCGCTTGCGAAGCGCAGCAGGATGTTGCAGTCATCGTCGAGCCTGCGCCCCGGCACGACGCGCGGCAGGTCGGCAACCAGTTCGCTCGCCTGCAAACCGCTCACATATTCGGCGAGTTGGAAAGCGTGGACGCCAATGTCGCCGATCGCGCCGCCTGCACCGGCGCGGGCAGGGTCGGTACGCCAGCCCGCCTGTACATTTTCGCCCTCGATCGCATCGGAGAGCCAGCCCTGCGGATAATCGATCATGATCTTGCGGACGCGGCCGATCGCGCCGGCCGCGACGCGGGCGCGTGCCTCGCGGATCATCGCGTAGCCGGTGTAGGTGTAGGTCAGCGCGAAGGGCCGGCCGCTCGCCGCGACGATCGGCGCCAATGCCTCGGCCTCGGCGAGCGTCGCGGTCATCGGTTTGTCGCAGATGACGGGGAGGCCGGCCTCCAGCGCCGCCTTGGCGATGGCGAAATGGCTGTCATTGGGGGTGGCGATGGCGATCGCCTCTATGCTGTCCTCGCGCGCCTGCTCGCCGGCGAGCATCGCCTCTATCCCGTCATAGGCGCGATCGGTTGCAACACCCCAGCGCTCTGCCTGCGCCCGCGACTTGTCGAGAGTGCGGCTGAATGCGCCCGCGACGAGCGTAAAGCGGCCGTCGAGGCCGGCGGCCATGCGGTGCACCGCGCCGATGAAGCTGCCCGGTCCGCCGCCGAGCAGGCCGAGCCGGAGAGGACGCTGCTTCATGCGGCGGGCGCCTCGGCGATCTTCTCGCGGAAGGTGAGAGCGAAGAGCAGCATCGCGACGAAGGCGATCACCGCCGGGACGATCCAGATCGCGCGCCAGTCATGGGCACCGTCGGCGCCGATGTTCGCGCCGTACGCCACGCCCGCGATGTTCGATCCAATGACGATGCCGATCCCCTGCGTGATCAGGTTGAAGAAGGACTGGGCGCGCGACCGCGCCTCCGCATCGAACTTGCGATCGACGTAGATCTGGCCGGACACGATCAGGAAGTCGTAGCAGACGCCGTGG
This sequence comes from Sphingomonas-like bacterium B12, assembly GCA_000333335.1. Classification (GTDB taxonomy): domain Bacteria; phylum Pseudomonadota; class Alphaproteobacteria; order Sphingomonadales; family Sphingomonadaceae; genus Solisphingomonas. Next base: position 9,029 of record BACX01000416.1, read on the forward strand.
ATGATGATGCCGAGCAGAACCATCGGCATGATCGCCGTCGCCCCGTGATAGCCGAAGCCGAACAGCAGAAAGCGTACAGCCCACGCCCCCATGCCGATCACGAGCACGCGCTTGATGCCGAGCCGGCCGAGCAGAAAGGGCAGGCTGATCAGGATCAGGGATTCGAAGATCTGCCCAGCGGTCTGGATGCCGGTCGCCTCGATCCGCGTGCCGAACAGGCTCAGGTGCAGATCCTTGTCGGCGAAGAAGGCGTTGGCATAGGTGTCGTAGAAACTGCGCGGGATCATCAGCGCCAGCGTGCAGGCGATGAAGATCCAAAACGCCGCCTCGCGATGCCGCAGGATCACGTCCAGACCGAAGATCGCCGAGACGCTGACCACGCGTCCCTTGGCGCGCGGCGGGGTGGCGGGCAGGGTGAAGGCATAGAGACCGAGTGCCAGATAGACGCCCGCCGCGATCCGCATCGGCAGCGCCGTCTGCGCCGCGCCGGCGATCAGGCCGACGAGCAGCCCGGCGACGATCCAGCCGATCGTGCCCCACACGCGCACCGCCGGAAACTCGCGGCCGATGTCGCCGATCGCGTTGAAGGCGATCGCCGTCGCGAGCGGGATGGTGGAGGCGTAGAAGAGGAAATGGAGGAGCAGCCCGAACAGGAATATCGAGGGCGACGCGGTGATTGTCGATACCCAGAAGAGCGCCGCGCCAGCACAGATCGAAAGGATGCCGAGCAATTTCTCGGCCGCCATGAAACGGTCCGCGATCATGCCGACGAACAGGGTGGAGAGCACGGTGGCAATGCCGACCATGCCATAAGCGGCGCCGATGATCGTGTCGAAGCCGAGGCCCTTGCTCATGTAGGTGCCGAGAGGCACGAGCCAGACGCCCCACGCAAAATATTGCGCGAACATCATGATCGACAGACGCAGCTTGACCATTCCCGGCGCATCCTCCCAGGACGGGGCAACGCCCGCCCGTCTCTCATCCGGCGATCGTTGTCACAGCCCGAAAGCGTGAGCGTCGCTCTTGCTCCTTACCAATCATGAGATCGATCTCATTGCAAGGGGCAATATCGAATTCGGAAATTTAAAATCGGAAAGAACCGGTCAGGTGTTCGGCGCGGCGATGTGTGGTCCGGGGCCCAGGCTTTCGCGGATGATCAACTGGTGGGGCAGCGTGGCGGAGACTGGCGAATCCTGGCGATCGTG
>BACX01000415.1 GCA_000333335.1 Sphingomonas-like bacterium B12
CCGATCTGTTCGAGAAGATCACGCTCTACGATATCAAGACCAAGGCGGCGACCGTCCGCAAGTTGCCCGACGGCCGCTACGAGACGACGCTGACGGTCGAGGCGCACAAATTCTACGCGGACGGCAAGGGCGTGGAGACGGAGGCGCCGCTGGCCGAGCGGATCGATTATGGCGTGTTCACCGCGATGCCCGGCCGCGGCCTGTTCGCGGCGAAGAACGTGCTCGCGCTGCAGCGGATGGCCGTCCACGGTGGGGTGCAGCAGATCAAGCTCGTGACCAAGGACAAACCGAGCTACGCGGGCGCCGATCCCTACAACATCCTGATCGATCGCAATTCGGACGATAACGTGATCGCGACGGTCGGCTGATCAAAACATGAAGGGCGGCGAGAGAAAGCTCTCGCCGCCCTTTAGGTTAGTCTTGCCTCGGGATCAGGAAGCGGATCGATCCAGATCGCGGACCCAGATGTTGCGATAGCTGATCGGCGGGCTGGGATCGCCATGCGCCTGCAGTTTGATCGGCGCCTTGTCGTAGGGCTTGTAGCTGGGCTTGCCGATGTAGAGCGTCTCGCCGCGCAGCGCGACGTGATCCTGCACCAGCACCCCGTTGAAATAGGCGGTGAGATAGGCCGGCGTCTTCACGCTGCCGTCTGCGGTGAAGGTCGGCTTGGTCCACACGACATCGATGTTCTGCCATTCGCCTGGCTTGCGCACCGGGTTCGCCAGCGGCGGAAACTGCTTGTAGATCGCGCCTGCCTGCCCGTTGACGGTGAAGCCGTCCGTCAACTCCGCCTCGAACCGCACCGCGCCGCAGTGGCAACCGCCCTGCATCGGGGATGACGTCAAAGCGTCGCCTCGATGGCGCGGGCGGCGATGTCGGGATCTTCGGCCTTGGTGATCGGGCGGCCGATGACCAGCACCGAGGCGCCGTGATCGAGCGCCTGGCGCGGCGTCACCACGCGCTTCTGGTCGCCGACCGGGCCATCCGCAGGCCTTACGCCGGGGACGACGAAGAAGCCGCCCGGCCAGAGCTTCTGGGCGGCTTTCACCTCGGCGCCCGAGCAGACCACGCCATCCAGCCCGGCCTCGCGGGCCAACTCGGTCAGGCGCGTCACCTGATCGTGCGCGTTGCCCCGGAAACCGACTGCGTCGATGTCGCTCTCGTCCAGCGAGGTCAGCATCGTCACGCCCACCACCTTGGTGCCGAGCGGGGCCGCCGCCTTGGCATCCTCCATCATCGCGCGGCCGCCCGAGGCGTGGACCGTCACGATCGCCGGCTCCAGCGTGGCGAGCGCCTGCATCGCCTTGCCGACGGTGTTGGGGATGTCGTGCAGCTTGAGATCGAGGAAGATCGGCAAGCCGAGCGCCGCCATTTCACGCACGCCGGGGCGACCGTTGGCGGCGAAGAATTCGAGGCCGAGCTTGATGCCGCCGACATGGTGGCGGACCTTGGCGGCGATCGCCTTGGCATGGTCGATCTCTGGCGTGTCGAGCGCGACGAAGATGGGAGAGCGGTGGGTCATGGCGCCTTGTCTGGGATCTGGGCGGGCGGCTCGATGATCGAGCCGGGCGCCGGCGTCAAGGGCGGGGCGGGATCGACACCGCGTATGTCGGCCAGCGCGCGCTCGTGACTCTCGATCCGGCGCTGCAGTCGCCAGCGCGAGGCGCGGTGCCAGCCGAAGGTCGGCAGGAAGCCGATCACGAAGGCGCCGAACACCAGGATAGGCAGCTTGATCTCCAGGATCAGGCCACCCCACAGCATCACCTTCACGGGCTGCCAGTTGTTCATCGCGAACACCACCGCGACGATCGCGAGCACTACCCAGAACAGGGTCTG
>BACX01000414.1 GCA_000333335.1 Sphingomonas-like bacterium B12
GTCGAGATGTTCGACGCCGAGCTGCAGACGCTGATCGACGACATGTTCGAGACGATGTACGACGCGCCCGGTATCGGCCTCGCCGCGATCCAGGTCGGCGTGCCGCTGCGCCTGCTGGTGATCGACCTGCAGGAGAGCGCCGAGGGTTCCGACGAGCCCGGCCCGAAGAATCCGCGCGTGTTCATCAACCCGGAATTCTCCGATCCGTCGGACGATCTCAACGTCTATACCGAAGGCTGCCTGTCGATTCCGGATCAATATGCCGATGTCGAGCGCCCGGCGACGGTGCGGGCGAAATGGCTCGATCGCGACGGCAAGGCGCATGACGAACTGATCGACGGGCTGCTCGCCACCTGCCTGCAGCACGAGATGGATCATCTCGAAGGCATCGTTTTCACCGACCATCTTTCGCGCATGAAGCGGGAAATGCTGCTGAAGAAGCTGGAGAAACAGCGCAAGCAGAAGCGCGCAGCCTAACTCGCGCTTGCGCCGTAGGATTTCGGCTGTTACGTTCCCTCTTCGTTCCAGTTGGAGGGGTGCGTGGAGCCTGTCGTTGCCGTACTGATCGCCTGCGTCACGCTGGTCGTCGGCCTGATCGCCGGATGGTTGCTGGCGTCGCGCGGCATCGCACCGTTGAAGGCGGAGCGGGATCGGCTCGACGAGCGTAGCCGCGCGGCGGAGACGGCGAAGGCGGCCGCCGAAGAACGGGCGAGCGCCGCGCCCTTGCTGCGTACCACCCTCGATGAAGTCACGAAGGAGCGCGATTCGGCGTTGCGCGATCTCGCCTCCGAGCGCGCTGCCGCCGGCCAGCGCGCCGAGGCGTTCGAGCTGCGGCTGACCGAGCTCCGCGAGGCGAAGGACGCGCTCTCGGCCCAGTTCAGCGAGATCGGCGGCAAGATCCTCGGCGAAGCGCAGAAGGCCTTTCTCGAGCGCGCCGACCAGCGATTCGCGCAGGCCGACGAGCGATCGGGCGAGCGGCTGAAGGCGCTGCTGACGCCGGTCGAGACCACGCTCAAGCGCTACGAGGAGAATGTCGGCAAGATCGAGCGCGAGCGGACCGAGGCCTATGGCAACCTCACCGGCCTGATCGGCGCGATGCGCGAGGGGCAGGAGGCGGTGCGCGGCGAGGCGGCGCGGCTGGTCAACGCGCTGCGGGCTGCTCCCAAGGCGCGGGGCCGCTGGGGCGAGCAGCAGCTGCGCAACGTGCTGGAGACGTGCGGGCTTGCCGAGCATACCGATTTCGAGATGGAGGTGTCCGTCTCCACCGAGGATGGCCGCCTGCGCCCCGACGCCGTGA
>BACX01000413.1 GCA_000333335.1 Sphingomonas-like bacterium B12
CCCACCCCGGCCTAGCGTCCGCCCCGCCGGGGGGCGGATCAAGGGGCATCACATGATCGACCGCCGTGCGTTTCTGCTCACCTCGACCGCGGCGGGCGCCGCTGCGATGCTGCCCGGCTGGGCGAGCGCCGCGACCAGCGCCGCTCCCTCGCCCGAGCTGCGCGCATTGTTCGACCGGATGTTCACGGCAGGCCTGCGGTTGCGCCCGGAAGGCGCGACCCAGCTCGGGCTCGACAAGGGCGCGAACGCGGATCTGCGGGGCAAGCTCTCCGACCAGAGCGACGCGGGCCGCGCCGCATCGCGTGCGCTCACGCAATCGAACCTCGCGGCACTGGCGAAGATCGATCGCGGCGCACTCTCGGAGAATGACCGGATCGACTACGACACGGTGCTCTACACTCAGAAATCGGCCGCCGCCGTGCAGGGCTTCGATTTCGGCGGTTCGTCCTTCGGCCCCTCGCCCTACGCGGTCAGCCAGCTGACAGGCGCCTATCAGGACGTGCCGGACTTCCTCGACACCAAGCACAAGATCGAGACCAAGGCGGATGCGGACGCCTATCTGTCACGGCTGGAGGCATTCGCCAATCAGCTCGACGACAATACCGCGCGCATGAAGCATGACGCGGGCCTCGGCGTGATCCCGCCGGACTTCCTGCTGGATACCACGCTGACCCAGCTCATCAAGACGCGCGTACCGGCTGCCGATGCCCTCGTCGTCACCTCGATCGCCAAGCGTGCGGCGGCCAAGGGACTGGGGGACGATTACGGCAGGCAGGCCGCCGCTATCTACGACCAGAAGATCGGCCCGGCACTCGACCGGCAGATCGCCTATGCCAAGCAGCTTCGCGCCAAGGCGACGCACGATGCGGGCGTGTGGAAGTTCCGCGACGGCGAGGCCTATTACGCCACCGCGCTGCGCACCACCACGACCGCCGCGCTCTCACCCGAAGAGGTGCACAAGTTCGGGCTGGATCAGGCCAAGATGATCTCTTCACGCCTCGACGGCCTGCTCCGTCAGCAGGGCTTCACCAAGGGCACGATCGGCGAGCGCATGGCCGCGCTCTACAAGGATCCGCGCCAGCTCTATCCGAACACCGACGAGGGCAAGCAGCAGGCGATCGCCTATTGCAACGACCGGCTCGATGCGATCCGGGGGAAGCTGCCCACCGTGTTCAGCCGCGTGCCGCCCTACCAGTTCGAGGTGCGCCGCGTGCCCCCGCAAACCGAAGCGGGCGCCGCCTCCGCCTTCTCGCAATCGCCGGCGATCGACGGATCGCGGCCGGGCATCGTCTATTTCAACCTGCACGACAGCGCGGAGTGGCCGAAATTCTGCCTCGCCACGACGATCTACCACGAAGGCCTGCCGGGGCATCAGCTGGAAGGCGGCCTCGCGCTGTCTAACGCCGACCTGCCGCTGATCCGCAAGACCGGCGGCTTTTCCGGTTACGGCGAGGGCTGGGCGCTCTATGCCGAGCAGCTCGCCGATGAGATCGGCATGTATGACGACGATCCGCTCGGGCGGCTCGGTTATCTCAAGTTCCAGCTGTTCCGCGCCAATCGCTGTGTGGTCGATACCGGCATCCACCATCTGAAATGGGACCGCGAGCAGGCGATCGCCTATTTCGTCGATCAGGATGGCGAGGCGCCGGGCTTCGCCACCCGCGAGGTGGAGCGCTATTGCGCGACGCCGGGGCAGGCCTGCAGCTACAAGCTCGGCCACTCCACCTTCACCGGCATCCGCGAGAAGGCGAAGGCGAAGCAGGGCCAGCGCTTCGACATCAAGGCGTTCCACGATGCGGTGCTGGCGCACGGCCGGGTGCCGCTGGAAATCCTTCAGCAGATCGGCGATCAGTGGATCACGACGCTGTCATGACGTCACGAGAATATCAGGGAGTATCAACGATGAATCAGGGATTTCGTCGCCGCGAACTGCTCGCGGGCGCGGCTGCCGGCGGCATGCTCTCGCTGCTGCCGGGCACGGCCGAGGCGGCTGCCACGACGGCGGACAAGGCGTTCTTCGATCAGCTCGACGGCTTCACCGACGAGATCCTGATGCAGACGCCGGAAACGGCGACCCAGCTCGGGCTGGACAAGGGCAAGCTGGCGGCGCTGCGTGGCGAGCTTTCGCAGAATAGCGATGCGTCGGAGGCGAAGTTCGACGCCACGATCCAGTCGATCCACGACCGCCTGCTCAAGACCGACCGCGCCGCGCTCTCCACCCCCGCACAGATCCGCTACGACACTGTGAAGTACGCGACCGAGCGCGGGATCGACGGGACCAAGTTCAAATATGGCGGCGGCGCGGGCGCGGGCTTCTTCGGCGGCACCGGGCCCTATGAGGTGACCCAGCAGAACGGCGCGGCCGGATCGGTGCCGGACTTCCTCGTCTCCGCCCACGACATCAAGAGCAAGGCCGATGCCGAGGCTTATCTCGCCCGCGTCTCCGCCTTCGCGCGCCAGATCGAACAGGAGACCGTCCAGCTCAAGGAGAAGGCCGCGATCGGCGTGGTGCCGCCCAAGTTCATCGCCGACAATGCGATGGGCATCCTCAAGGGCTTCCGCGCGACGCCAGCTGCGCAGCAGACCCTCGTCACGAACCTTGACGAGAAGACCAAGAAGCTCGGCCTCACCGGTTATGGCGAGAAGGCCGCGAAGATCATGGAGACCATGGTCTACCCGGCGCTCGATCGCGAGATCACGGCCTTCGCCGCCTCCACCGCCAACGCGCCGATGACGGCGGGCGTGCAGCGCCTGCCCGACGGCGAGGCCTATTACGCCTGGGCGCTCCGCCTCGGCACCACCACCACGCGATCCGCGCAGGAGATCCACCAGATCGGCCTCGACCAGAACGAGCAGATCAAGGCGCGGATGGAGGCGATCCTGAAGGCCCAGGGGATGACCAAGGGCACGGTCGGCGAGCGCGTGACCGCGCTCAACAAGGATCCGCGCTTCCTCTACCCCGATACCGACAAGGGCCGCGCCGACCTGATCGCCTATTGCAACGAGCGCATCGCGATGGTCCGCAAGATCATGCCGAAGTTCAGCAAGCTCGGCCTGAAGGCGGACGTGATCGTGAAGCGTGTGCCGCCTGACATTCAGGACGGCGCCGGCCTCGGCTACATGAACCCCGCCGCGCTCGATGGCTCGCGCCCGGCCATCTATTACATCAACCTGAAGTCGACCTCGCTCTGGCCGAAATACCAGATCGCATCGCTCTGCGCGCACGAGGGGATCCCGGGGCATACGTGGCAGCTCGCCTATCTCGCCGAGCATCATGACGAAGTACCGTCGATCAGCTCGCTGACCGGGTTCAACGCCTTCGTCGAAGGCTGGGCGCTCTATGCCGAGCAACTGATCGACGAGAGCGGCCTGTACGACAACGATCCGTGGAGCCGAATCGGCTACCTGCAGGCGCAGCAGTTCCGCGCCTGCCGACTGGTGGTGGACACAGGCATCCACGCGCTCGGCTGGAGCCGCGAGCAGGCGGTGCGCTTCCTCACCTCGGAAAGTGGCAAGGGCGAGAATGCGGCGACCAGCGAGGTCGATCGCTATTGCGCGGCGCCGGGGCAGGCCTGCGGCTACAAGATGGGCCACAACGAGATCACCCGCCTGCGCGACAAGACCAAGGCGGCACTCGGCGCCAAGTTCGATCTCGCGGCCTATGACGACGCCGTGATCCGCACCGGCGGCGTGCCGCTGGAGCTGCTGGAAGGCGTGATCGACGGCTATATCGGATCGGCCAAGGCGTGAGGCAGGCCTCGGGCACGCTCGTCATCGACACGCATGGACAGGGCCTCGTCGAATTCACCGGCGCGGTGTTGGAATGGGTGGGCGATGCGGGCGTGTCCGAGGGGGTGCTGACGCTCTTCTGCCGTCACACCTCGGCGTCGCTGCTCATACAGGAGAATGCGGCGCCCGAGGTGCGGGCGGACATCCAGGACTATTTCGCGACCATCGCGCCCGAAGACCCGGACCGCTATCGTCACGACGACGAGGGGCCGGACGATATGCCCGCACATCTGCGCACCGCGCTGACATCGGTGCAGCTATCGATCCCGGTCCGTGATGCGCGACCGGTGCTGGGAACGTGGCAGGGTATCTACCTGTTCGAGCACCGCCGCAGGCCTCACCGACGCGAGGTTGCGGCGCATCTGATCGGAGAGTGATTCCCCACCCTTTCAGGGAGGGGGCTTCTTAGGGCCGCGCGATCTCATAGGTGATATGTTCGTATAGCCGATCACCCGGCTGGAACTGCGGGTGGCCGAAATCGAGGTCCGCTCTGCGCGTCATGCCCAGCCGGATCATCAGGCCCCAACTCGCGGTATTGGCCGGCGTGGTGATCGCCATGATCTTCGGCGTATCGAGGTTCGCCCAGCCCCAGTCGAGGCTGGCCTGCGCCGCCTCGCGGGCATAGCCCTGCCCCCACGCATCCTCGCGCAACCGCCAGCCGATCTCCACCTCATCCTTGATCGGGCCGACGGTGCCGGGCTTCAAGCCGCAGAACCCAAGGAAGGCTCCGTCCGCACGCCGCTCGATCGCCCAGAATGTATATCCGTGCGACGCCTGGAAACCCCGAGTGCGCACGATCGCCGCGGCGACCTGATCGTCGTCCATCGGATCGCCGAGATGCTCCATGACGGCGGGCGAGCGACCCATCGCCGCGAAGGGCGCATGGTCCTCGTCGCGCCAACCGCGCAGGATCAGCCGCTCGGTCTCAATCATGCGCCCAGCAGCCTGGCCGCGTGCGCCGCGTGATAGGTCAGCACGCCCGAGCAACCCGCCCGCTTGAAGGCCAGCAGCGTTTCCAGCACCAGCGCGTCGCGATCGCCCATGTCGGCGGCCACCGCCGCCTCGATCATCGCATATTCACCGGAGACTTGATACGCGAATACAGGGACTTCGAACTGCTCCTTCACGCGGCGGATGATGTCCAGATAGGGCAGGCCGGGCTTCACCATCACCGTGTCGGCACCTTCGGCGAGATCCATCGCCACTTCGCGCAGAGCCTCCTCGGCATTGGCGTGGTCCATCTGGTAACCACGCTTGTCGCCCTTCAGTCGCCCGCGCGAGCCGACCGCATCGCGGAATGGGCCGTAGAAGGCCGAGGCGTATTTCGCCGCGTAGGCCATGATCTGGACATTGCGATGCCCCTTCTCCTCCAGCGCGGCGCGGATCGCGGCGACGCGGCCGTCCATCATGTCGGAGGGCGCGATGATGTCGGCGCCGGCATCGGCCTGCACCACCGCCTGCTCGACCAGCAGCGCCATCGTCTCGTCGTTGAGGACATAGCCAGCCTCGTCGACCAGCCCGTCATGGCCATGCTCGGTATAGGGATCGAGCGCGACGTCGGTCAGCACGCCGACATCGGGCGCGGCATCCTTGATCGCCTTCACCGCGCGGCAGATCAGGTTGTCCGGGTTGAGCGCCTCGCGTCCGTCCGGCGTGCGCAGATGCTGCGGCGTGTTGGGGAAGAGCGCGATGCACGGGATGCCGAGCGCCTGGGCCTCCTTCGCGCGCTTTGCGATATTGTCGATCGACCAGCGCGACACGCCGGGTAGCGTCCCGATCGGCTCCTCGACGCCCGTCCCGTCGGCAATGAAAAGTGGCCAGATCAGGTCGGCCGGGGTCAGCACATTCTCGGCGACCATGCGGCGAGACCAGGGGGCGACGCGGGTGCGGCGCAGGCGGAGTGCGGGGAAGGATGCGGTCATGGCGCTCTACCTAATCGCTCGACGCGGCGGCTTCCAGCATCGCATCGGGCCTGGCAAGCGCGACGACGCGGATGCCTGCTTCCTTCGCCCGCTCGATCGCGAGACTGGTCGGCGCGGAAATGGCAACGAGGGTGTGGCACCCGGCCAGCGCAGCCTTCTCCACCAGTTCGTAGGAGAGCCGTGCGGTGGTGAGCGCGAAGCCCTGCCGCCAATCCTCCCCTGCCCGCGCCATCGCGCCGGCCAGCTTGTCGAAGGCGTTGTGGCGGCCGACATCTTCGCGGATCAGCCGGATCGCGCCATCCACCCCGCAGAAGGCGGCGGCATGAACGGCCCCCGTCTCGCGTCCCAGCGGCTGCTCGGCTCGCACCGCGTCCAGCGCCGCGAACATCGAGTCGGTCGGAATCGGAACGTCCGCGGCCACGATGCCCGGTAGCGGCCGGAGAGCCTGCTCCAGATTCTCGATCCCGCACAAACCGCAGGAGGATTCGGAGATGCGATGCCGTACCCGGTCCATCACCCGGCCGCGAACGTCCGGCGCCAGCGCGAGGCGCAGCAGCACGCCGCGCTCCGCCTCGTGCGGCTCGACCGCCAGCAATTGCTCCGCGCGGTCGACGAGGCGTTCGGACAGGCAGAAACCGAGCGCGAAATCGTCCAGCGCATCCGGCGTCGCCATCATCACCGCATAACCGATGCCGTCTATCTCGATCGCCACCGGCATCTCGACCGCCAGCGCTCTTTCGATGGAACGGATTGCGCCGTCGGGCGTGATGCGAAGGAAGGGGGCGGGCGTGGCTGGAACGATCATACCGCCTCCTAGCAGGTTTGGGCCGAGGACCGCAGATGGAGATGGTTGAGATCCCTATGGATCAGGTTCGCGACGCAAGGAAGGCCGATGGCCTGCCGCGCACCGCCGCGCTGCTGGTCAATGCCAAGTCCCGCAAGGGGCAGAAGCTGTTCAAGGAAGCGTGCCGGCTGCTGAACGAAGCAGGCGTCGAACTCAGCATGGCGGAGGCGATCCGCAAGCCTTCCACAATGCCCGACCGCGTGAAGGATGCGGTCGCTTCCAGCACGCCGATGGTGATCGTCGGCGGTGGCGACGGGTCGATCTCCTGCTCGGTGGATCATGTCGTGGGCAGCGACACGATCTTCGCGGTGCTGCCGCTCGGCACGGCCAACAGCTTCGCACGCACGCTCGGCATCCCGCTCGATCTGCCGGGCGCCGTGGAGGTGATCGCGAACGGGCGCGCCAGGCGCATCGATCTCGGCATGATCGACGAGGATTATTTCGCCAATTGCGCGACTTTGGGCATCGCACCGCAGATCGCGCAGACGGTGCCGCACGGGCTGAAAGCGTGGCTGGGACGGCCGGGCTACCTGCTGTGGGCAGCGCGACAGCTCTGGACGTTCAAGGCGTTCCGGCTGATCGTGGATACCGGATCGGCGGTCGAGACGATGGATGCCGTCGAGGTGCGGATCGCCAACGGCCCCTATCACGGCGGCGTCGAGCTGGTGGACGAGGCGGCGGTCGATTCGGGCCGGATCGTGGTGCAGGTGGTGATGGGCGAGACGCGCGGCCACCTGATCTGGAGCTGGCTGCTCTCGGTCCTGCGCCATCGCGAGCGCAGGAAGACCACGCGTGAATATGAAGGCGAGGCGATCCGGCTCTCGACCGAGAAGCCGATGCCGATCTCGATCGATGGCGAGGTGCTGGCGAAGACGCCGGTGACCGCCAGGATCGCGCGACGCGCGATCAGGGTTGCGGCGCCGTCTCCCGCGGGCTGACCGTCCCCATGTGGACCTTCCGCCAGGTGCCCGCCCGGTAATAGCCGAGCGCCATCAGCATCGAGGCAAGCGAGCTGATCGGCATCGTCCACCACAAGGCCTCGATCCCGATGAACGGCCTGAGCGCGAACACCGCGCCCAGCCGCACCGGGAACATCGCGATCGCCAGGATCACCAGCGGGGCCACCACCGCACCCGTCGATCGCACCGTGCCGAAGATCACCATCGTCACGCCGAACATCAGGAACGACCAGCTGGCGACCAGATGGATGTGCCGCGCGATCGGCATCGCGGGGCTCGATGGCCCGAGGAACAGCGCCAGCATCGCCCGATCGACCAGAGTGACCAGCAGGATCAGCGCGGCGGTGATCACGAGGTTGATGACGATCGCCGAGCGCGTCACCGCATCGACGCGCGGCCACAGGCCGGCCCCGACATTCTGGGCCGCCATCGCCGAAACGGCCGCGCCCACCGCCAGCGCCGGCATCTGGATGTAGGTCCACAGCTGCAGCGTCACGCCATAGGCCGCGACCACGTCCGTGCCGGCATGGTTGACCAGCCCCATCAGCGTCAGCCCCGCGAAGGAGATGACGAACATCTGCAGGCCCATCGGGATGCCCTTGGCGACGATCACCTTGAGCAGCACCGGATCGGGCAGCAGCCAGCGCAGTTCGCTCCCCCGCAGGCGGACGGTGAGATCGCGTCCGTAGATCATCGCGATCAGCACCGCGAGGCTGACGTAGGAGGCGATCGCGGTCGCGGTCGCGGAGCCGGCGATGCCCATCTCCGGCGCGCCGAACAGGCCCCGGATGAAGACGGGGTTCAGCCCGCTGTCGAGCACCACGTTGAGGATCATGATGATGAACGGCGTCATCGAATCGCCGGTGCCGCGCATCCCCATGGTGATGACGGTCATCAGGAAGGCGGCCGGCATCGCGATGAAGATCACGCGCAGATAGGCCTCGGCCAGCCGTGCGGCGTCCGGCGGGGTGGCGAGCAGATGGAGGATCGCCGGGGAGGCCAGATAGCCGATCACCGATACCAGCAGCGACAGGATCGCGAAGCTGCCCACCGCCGTGCCCATCACGCGGCGCGCCGCCTCGATGTCGCGCCGGCCCATATTCTGGCCGACGAGGATGGTCGCCGCGATGCCGAAGCCGAACACGGCCGCCAGCATCAGGAACATCACCAGATTGGCGTTGGAGGTCGCCGCCAGTGCGCTCTCACCCAGGAAGCGGCCGACCCAGATCGAATTGACCGATCCGTTCAGAGATTGAAGGATATTGGTGCCGAGCGTCGGCAGCGCGAACAGCATGAGCGTGCGCGCGATCGGCCCGGTGGTGAGATCCCTTCCGCCATGCGCCTGTGGCCGTGGCGGCGGTGTCGTTTCGGCGTCCATAGTCTCAAGCCCCTTGGGCCGCCCTTGTGGGCGCGGGCCGGGCCTGAGGCAAGCTAGAGCCGCTTGCCGAACACCAGAAAGTCGCCGCGCTCATAGCCTTGCGCGTCATAGAAGGCGGCGACCGCTTCGTTCTCGGCACGAACCATCAGCCGGATGACGCGGGCGCCCTGCCCGGCCAGCCATTGCTCGGCCGCCGCCACCAGCACAGCGCCGATCCCTTCCCCGCGACGGGCGGGATCGGACGCGAGATAATAGAGCCAGCCGCGATGGCCGTCATAGCCCGCCATGACGGTGCCGGTGAGCGCACCGGCCTCGTCATGCGCGGCGAGGATCGTGCCGGTCGCGCAATCGAGCGCGGCGCGGGCATCCGTTTCCGGATCGTTCGGCGGCGAGACCAGCCCCGCCGCGTGCCAGAGCGCGATGGCGGCGGGGATTTCGTCCTCGCGAAGCCGGGCGATCACCCCAGCCGCGCCAGCGCCGCGCCGAGCCGGTCGGCTTCCGCCGCCTTTTCGGCATGGTCGGCGCGCGCCTTCTCGACCGCTTCCGGCTTGGCGCGCTCGACGAAGCTCGGATTGTCGAGGCGCCCGGCGAGGCCGTCCCGTTCCTTCTCCGCCGCCGCCTTGCCCTTGGCGAGACGGGTGCGTTCGGCCTCGATGTCAATGACGCCTTCAAGGGGCAGGACGAAGGTTGCCTCGTCCACCACGATCTGCGCAGCGGCGCCGGCCGGCGCGTCGCCCTCCACGCTGTCGACGCGGGCGAGGCGGGCGATCGCGGGCTGCTGGCGGGCGATGCGCGACGTCGTGACGTCAGCCGCCTCGCGAACATGCAGCGGCAGGCGCGCACCCGGCGGCACGTTGAGTTCGGCCCGCGCGGCGCGGATCTCGCTCACCAGACGGATCAGCCAGTCGATCTCCTTCGCCGCTTCCGGATCGAGCGACTTCGCATCCGCGTGCGGCCAGCGCGCCGTGATAAGGTCGCTGGTACGGCCGCCGGAATGCCACAGCTCCTCGGTGATGAACGGCATGAACGGGTGGAGCATCACGAGGATCTGGTCGAACGCCCAGCCGGCGACGAGCTTCGTCTCCTCGTCCACCTGCCCCTTGGTCAGCTCGATGTACCAATCGCAGAAACGCGACCAGACGAACTGGTAGATGGTGTTGGCCGCCTCGTCGAAGCGCAGGTCGGCGAGCGCCAGGTCCAGCGCCTGCACGGTGCGGATGGTCTCGGCGATGATCCAGCGGTTGACCGGGGCCTCCGCCGAAGGAGCCTCCAGCGAGGCAGACGGCCCGACACCGTTCGCCTGCAGGAAGCGCGCCGCGTTCCACAGCTTGGTGGCGAAGTTGCGATAGCCCTCGACGCGGCTCTCGTTGAGCTTGATGTCGCGGCCCTGGCTCTCCATCGCCGCCAGCGTGAAGCGCAGCGCGTCGGCGCCGTAACGATCGATCAGGCCCAGCGGATCGACCGTATTACCCTTCGACTTGGACATCTTGGCGCCGGTCGCGTCGCGGACGAGGCCGTGCAGGTAGAGCGTCCTGAACGGCACATCCTGAAGGAAGTGCATGCCCTGCATCGCCATGCGCGCATCCCAGAAGAACAGGATGTCGAAGCCTGAGATGAGAACGTCGTTCGGATAGCGCTTCAGCTCGCGCGGATCGACATCCGGCCAGCCGAGCGTGCCGAACGGCCACAAAGCGGAGGAGAACCAGGTGTCGAGCACGTCCTCGTCGCGGGTCAGCGACCGGCGCGGGCCGGCCTTGTCCTTGGCTTCCGCCTCGGACGCTGCGACGTAGACGTTGCCATCCTCGTCATACCAGGCCGGGATGCGGTGGCCCCACCAGAGCTGGCGCGAGACGCACCAGGGCTGGATATTCTCCAGCCAGTTGAACCACGTCTTGCTCCACGTCTCGGGCACGACCTTGATCCGCCCCTCGCGCACCGCCTCGATCGGGCCGGCGGCGAGCGTCTTGGCGTCGACATACCATTGGTCGGTCAGCCACGGCTCGATGATCTCGCCCGAACGATCGCCGAACGGCGTCGCGATGGTGCGCGGCTCGGCGTCATGCTCGACGCCGTCCTTGTCGACATGCGGCACGAGCACGCCGTCGGCCTTGAGCCGATCGACCACCAGCCGCCGCACCTCGAACCGATCGAGGCCGATCCAGTCCTCCGGCACGCCGCCGCACTGGACGATCTTCGCCTCGGCATCGAGCATGTTGAGCATGTCGGCGGGCGCGATGCCGGCGCGGCGGCCGACCTCGAAATCGTTGAAGTCGTGACCCGGCGTGATCTTCACCGCGCCCGATCCCAGTTCCGGATCGGCATGCTCGTCGGGGACGATCGGGATCAGGCGGCCGGTGATCGGCAGGCGCACATTCTTCCCGACCAGCGCGGTGTAGCGCTCGTCGGTCGGGTGGACGGCGACGGCCATGTCGGCGAGCATCGTCTCGGGCCGGGTGGTGGCGACCGCGATGAAGCCCGATCCATCCTCCAGCGGATAGCGCAGGTGCCAGAACTTGCCGGCGACCTCCTTGGTCTCGACCTCGAGATCGGAGATCGCGGTCTTGAGGCCCGGATCCCAGTTCACGAGGCGCTTGTCGCGGTACAGCAGACCCTGCTCGTACAGCTTCACGAAGACGTGGATGACGGCCTTCGAGAAGCCCTCGTCCATGGTGAAGCGCTCGTTGGCCCAGTCGCACGAGGCGCCGAGGCGGCGGAGCTGGCGGGTGATGGTGCCGCCGCTCTCGGCCTTCCACTCCCACACCTTGTCCACGAACTGCTCGCGCGAATAATCGGTGCGCTTCTCGCCCTGGCGTCA
>BACX01000412.1 GCA_000333335.1 Sphingomonas-like bacterium B12
CGACACAATAGCCGTGAGCGCGATCGGGCACCGAGAAGATCGAATGCTGGATGATACCGACGCCGTCGCTCAGTCGCTCGACGGCCCCCAAGCGCGGCGGGACGGGATCGGTGTTGCGATCCACCCCCGGAAACAGACGTGCGGGCTGCGACCGCACCGCCTCCTCGAAAATCGCGACATAGGCCCGCGCGATCGCCGGCCATGTCATCGAGCGGCCGACCGACCAGGCGCGGCGGCTCATCTCGTCCAGCGCCTCGGGCCGATCGAGCAGTTCGATGATGCGCGCGGCGAACGCGCTGCTGTCGCCGAACGGCACGAGCATGCCGACCCCACCGGCCAGCAATTCGGCCGCGTGCCAGTAGGGCGTGGACACCACCGCCTTGCCCATCGCCACCGCATAGCTCAGCGTGCCGGAGGTGATCTGCTGCTCGTTCAGGTAAGGTGTCACATAGATGTCGGCGGCGGCGATGAAATCGAGCAACCGGGATTGTTCGACGAAGCCGTCGATGAAGCGGACGTGCTTCGCCACACCGAGTTCGTCGGCCAGCGCCATCAGCCGCTCGCGATAGGCCTCGCCCTCGTGCGCCACGAGGTGCGGATGGGTCGCCCCCAGCACGACATAGAGTGCATCCGGGTGCCGCGCCGCGATCGTCGGCATCGCGCGGATCATCGTCTCGATGCCCTTGTTGGGCGAGAGCAGGCCGAAGGTGAGCAGTACGCGGCGCCCATCGCATCGGAAGCGACGCTTCATCGCTTCGCCGTCGCCCATCGCGCGATCGGGCGCACCGTGAGGGACGAGGGCGATACGGTCCTCGGCGATACCGTGGACCTCCTGCAGGATGCGGCGGCCCTTTTCGGCCATCACGATCAGGGTGGAGGCGCGGCGGGCCAGCGCCTCGATCACGGCGCGCTGCTCGGGATTGGGCTGCTCCAGTACGGTATGGAGCGTCACCACGACCGGCGCGGTCACGCGATCGAGCAGCTTCAGCAGGTGCGCGCCGGCCGCGCCGCCGAAGATGCCGTATTCATGCTGGACGCAGACGACGTCGGCACCGCTCGCGTTGATCCGGTGCGCGGCGCGGGCGTAGCTGGCCAGATCCTCCTGATCGATCGAGCAGACCACTTCGCCGGGATACGCGTAACGGGTTCCACGATCGTTCATCGCATAGACGTCGATCGCGAGTTCCGGAAAGGCATCGAGCAGCCCGTTTCGGACATCGTGCGTGAATGTTGCGATGCCACACAGCCGGGGCGGATTATTGCCGATCAGGGCGACCTTGCGAACGTCCGGCCCGTGTGCTGAGTCCATCATCGACATCCCGTTGGCGCGTTGCCCGACATCCTGAAAAGCATGGATGTTAGCCTATGCGCAGCTCGCCCCTCACCCGCTTAATGTCTGAACCGGGACATGGTTGCACAAATAATTGTTGCGGTCGCGAACTTATGCGACG
Organism: Sphingomonas-like bacterium B12; assembly: GCA_000333335.1. Taxonomy (GTDB): domain Bacteria; phylum Pseudomonadota; class Alphaproteobacteria; order Sphingomonadales; family Sphingomonadaceae; genus Solisphingomonas. Next base: position 1,452 of record BACX01000412.1, read on the forward strand.
GATGGAACAAAACACCCCATTTGAGGCGTTGACCGGTGCTTTGCGCGCGCTATGCCGTCTCGCCGGGGACGGCGGCTGCCGCGCCCGAAGACAGATAAAGTGCTCGAGTAATTAGGGAGCTGCCCGAAATGAAGAAGATCGCATTTGTGTTCGCCGCCGCCGGTCTGATGAGCCTCGCGGCTTGTGGCCACAGCACCAACCAGGCCGATGCGGTCGCGAATGCCGGCGACAACGCCGCTTCCGCGCTCGACAACCAGGGCGACATGCTGTCGGCCGCCGCCGACAACTCGTCGAACGCCATGGCCGCCAACGAGCTCGATAACGCGGCCGATGCCGCCCACAACTCGGCCGATGCCGTGAAGTCGGACGCCAGCAACAAGGCGGACGCGATCGACAACGCCGCCAAGAAGTAATCCGGCCTGCCGCCGCCGCGCCATCCATGCGGCGGCCCATGCTGACAAGCGGGCGCTTCCCATGCGGAGGCGCCCGTTTTGCTGTGTTGCGTTGCGCGCTTCGTCCCGATAAAGCGCCGCCCAAGTCGGGGAGTGGCGCAGGCTGGTAGCGCACCTGGTTTGGGACCAGGGGGTCGCAGGTTCGAATCCTGTCTCCCCGACCACTTTGCCGGCCGGCATTTCCCCATTGGGCATTTCCCTGTTTGACAAGCGTCGCGCGGCTTGGTCCCTAGCGCCGAGGGATCAGGGGACGATTTGCATGACAATCGAGACGCACAGACATTGCGGGTTCGCGATGCTCGCCTACCAGCTGCTGGTGGTGGAGAAGCTGATCTCGCTGGAGGATGCGGCGGAAAAGCTCGGCCTCACCTACGCCACGCTGCACGGGCGGCTGACCAGCCGCACACGCTTCCGTGCCGAGGAGATCCGTCAGCTCATCGCGATCATCCCCGACCAGCGGCTGCTGCAGTTCTTCGCCGACGACAGCGGCTACGTGCTCGCCAAGAAGGCCGATGGTCTGCTGGACGAGGCGGTCAGCATCCGCCAGGCGTCGCCGCTTCGGTGCGCGAGGCGATCGACGTGATGCAGGTGGTGGTGGCTTCGCTGGAGGCCGGTACCTTTCTCGATCACCGCGACCGCGCCGCGATCATGAAGGAGGTGAAGGAGGCCGAGGGCGCGATCGCCACGGTGCGCCTCGCCGTGGAAAAGCAGCCACCGCTCCGG
>BACX01000411.1 GCA_000333335.1 Sphingomonas-like bacterium B12
GGCGATCGGCTTCCTGGTCATCCCGCTCGCCATCTGGATCGGCACGCTGATGCCGTGGATGGATTCCGAACAGCTCGGGCCGAACAATCTGTCCTTCTACCTCGCGCCCTATCTGTGGATCGCGCTGCCCAATTTGTTCCTGACCTCGGCTTTGTTCTTTTCGCTGGCGACCGTCACGCGATCGATGATGGCGACCTATGTCGGCGTGATCGCGTTCCTGGTGCTCTGGACGATCGTCAACGTCGTCTTCTCGCGCGATCACAGCCATGACGTGCAATTGGGTTATGGCGAGCCGCTCGGCTTCGGCGCCTTTTCCTATGCGACCAAATACTGGACCGCGACCGAGCGCAACACGCTGACCCCGCCGGTCGACGGCATGCTGCTGTGGAACCGGGCAATCTGGATCGTGGTGGGAGCCGCGTTCCTGGCATTGGCCTATTCGCTCTTCCGGTTCGGCACGCGCCCGTCGCGCGCCGCGCGCAAGCGTGACGCGATTGCCGCGCAGGCGGCCAAGACGGTCGAGACGCCGCCGCCCGCCGGGCCGCTGCCCAATCCGCGCTTCGACCGCGCCACCGCCTGGGCGCAGCTGCGCGCCCGCACGCGGCTGGAGATGGTGCAGGTGTTCCGCAGCCCGGCCTATGTCGTGCTGCTGGCGCTGGGTCTGTTCAACGCGATCGGCGCGCTGACCAGCCTCGGCGAGATCTTCGGCACGCCGGTGTTGCCGGTGACGCGTGTCGTGATCAACCTCCTCAATGGCAGCTTCACGATCATCCCGCTGATCATCGCCATCTATTATGGAGGCGAGCTGGTCTGGCGCGAGCGGGACCGCAAGACCCACGAGATCATCGACGCGAGTGCGGTGCCCGACTGGGCCTT
>BACX01000410.1 GCA_000333335.1 Sphingomonas-like bacterium B12
CACCGCCTCTCTTGGCGAGGCCAATCCGCTCGATCTTGTGCCGTTCGCGAAGAAGGTCGATCTGTGCCAGCGCATCGACGCGATGGCGCGCGCCCGCGATCCGCGCGTCGCGCAGGTGTCGGTCGGCCTATCTGGCTCGTGGAGCGTGGTCGAGATCGTGCGGCCGGATGGCTTCCTCGCCACAGACGTGCGCCCGCTGGTGCGCCTCAACGTCTCGATCGTCGCCGAGCAGAACGGCCGCCGCGAGGCGGGCTTCTTCGGGCTGGGTGGGCGCTATCTCTACGATCGCCTGTTCGAAACGGCGACCTGGGAGCGCGCGATCGACGAGGCGCTGGCACAGGCGCTGGTCAATCTCGAGGCGGTGGCGGCGCCGGCCGGCGAGATGACCGTGGTGTGCGGCCCCGGCTGGCCGGGTGTGCTGCTCCACGAGGCGATCGGCCATGGCCTCGAAGGCGACTTCAATCGTAAGGGATCGTCGGCCTTCTCGGGCCGCATCGGCGAGCGGGTGGCGGCGCCCGGCGTCACCGTGATCGACGACGGATCGCTCGGCGAGCGGCGCGGCTCGCTTTCGATCGATGACGAGGGCACGCCCACCCAAGCCAACACGCTGATCGAGGACGGCATCCTCAAGGGCTACATGCAGGATCGCCTCAACGCGCGGCTGATGGGCGTGCCGGCGACCGGCAACGGCCGTCGCGAGAGCTTCGCCCACGCGCCGATGCCGCGCATGACCAATACCTTCATGCTGGGTGGCAAGGACGATCCGGCGGAGATTCTCGGTCGGGTGAAGAACGGCATCTACGCCAAGAGCTTCGGCGGCGGGCAGGTCGACATCACCTCGGGCAAGTTCGTCTTCTCCTGCACGGAGGCTTACCGGATCGAGAACGGCAAGCTCGGCGCCCCGATCAAAGGCGCGACCCTGATCGGCGACGGCCCGTCGGTCCTCACCCGCGTGCAGGCGATCGGCAACGACATGGCGCTGGACGAGGGCATCGGCATCTGCGGCAAGGGCGGGCAGTCGGTGCCGGCCGGCGTCGGCCAGCCGACGCTGCTGATCGATCGCCTGACGGTCGGCGGTACGGCCGCCGCCTGATGGCTCTGGTCGAGATCGAGACCTTCCCCAACGCGATGATCGCCGAGATGGCGCGTGCCCGGCTGGCGGCCGAGGGAATCGAGGCGGTGCTGTTCGATGGTGGCGTCGCCAGCATCGGCCTCGGCGGCCTCACTCCCGCGCGGCTGATGGTGCCCGAGGCGGACGAGGCGCTCGCGATGCGGTTGCTTGGCGAGCCCGACTAGATCGGGATCAGATCACGAAGTCGTGCACGAACGGCGTCGCGGGATTTTCCTCGACCTGCTTGGGCGTGTCATACTGCTCGATCTTGCCGTTCGACAGGATCGCCACCTTGTCGGCCAGCGCGAAGGCCTCCTCACGATCGTGCGTCACGAAGATCGAGGTGAGGCCGACGCGATCGTGGATCTCCCGCAGCGCCACGCGGAGTTCGCGGCGGACCTTGGCATCGAGCGCGCCGAACGGCTCGTCGAGCAGCAGGATGTCCGGCTCGCGGGCCAGCGCGCGGGCGAGCGCCACACGCTGCCGCTGGCCGCCCGAGAGTTGCGAGGGGAAGCGCTTGCCGAGATCGGGGAGCTGGACGAGATCGAGCAGCTCCTGCACCCGCGCCGCGATCGCGGCCTTCTTCGGACGCGCCTTGCCCTTCATCACGGTAAGGCCGAACGCGATATTCTCGGCCACCGTCATGTGGCGGAACAGCGCGTAATGCTGGAAGACGAAGCCGATCTTCCTGTCCTGCACGGAACGATCGGTCACGTCCTCGCCATGGAACAGGATATGGCCCGAATCGGCCGTCTCCAGCCCCGCGATGATGCGCAGGAGGGTCGTCTTGCCCGATCCCGAGGGGCCGAGCAGCGCGACGAAGCTGCCATCCTCGATCTCGAGGCTGACGCCGTTGAGCGCCGAGCTGGTGTCGAAGGTCTTGGTGATGGCGTCGATGGTAATCGTCATCTCAGTGTCCCGTCGCCGAGAGCTGGTCGGCGTAGCGCCACTCCAGCAGCGCCTTCACGCCCAGCGTCACCAGCGCGAGGCCGGCGAGCAGCGAGGCGACGGCGAACGCGGCCGTGAAATTATATTCGTTGTAGAGCACTTCGACGTGCAGCGGCATCGTGTTGGTGAGGCCCCGGATATGGCCCGACACCACCGACACCGCGCCGAACTCGCCCATCGCGCGCGCGTTGGTGAGCAGCACGCCGTAGAGCAGCCCCCAGCGGATGTTGGGAAGCGTCACGTGCCAGAAGGTCTGGAAGCCGCCCGCGCCAAGCGTCAGCGCGGCCTCCTCTTCTGCTCGACCCTGCGCCGTCATGAGCGGGATCAGTTCGCGCGCCACGAAGGGGAAGGTGACGAAGGTGGTCGCGATGACGATCGCCGGCACCGCGAACATGATGCGGATGCCGTGGCTCATCAGGAACGGTCCGAACCAGCCATTGGCGCCGAACAGCAGCACGAACATCAGCCCCGCCACCACCGGCGAGACCGAGAAGGGTAGGTCGATGAGGTTGACCAGCAGCTGGCGGCCCCGGAAATCGTGCTTGGAGATCGCCCAGGCAGCGGCCATGCCGAACACGCTGTTGATCGGCACCGTAATCGCGGCGGTGAGCAGGGTGAGCTTGATCGAGGCCCAGGCATCGGGCTGCACCAGCGCATCGGCGAACGCACTCCAGCCCTTGGAAAAGGCCTGCGCGAAAACGGCGACCAGCGGCAGGAAGATGATCAGCGCCAGCCACAGGAAGGCGATGCCGATCAACAGCGCGCGGACGGGTGCCGGCTCGGTGGTCGCCTTCCTCACTGGCCGGTGCTCCGCCACTTGCGCTCGCGCGCCTGGATGCCGTTGATCGCTGCCAGCATCAGGAAGGAGACGACCAGCATCACCGCCGCGATGGCGGTGGCGCCCTCATAGTCGAACTGTTCGAGCTGGGTGACGATCAGCAGCGGCGCGATCTCCGATTGGAAGGGCATGTTGCCGGCGATGAAGATCACCGATCCATACTCGCCCACCCCGCGCGCGAAGGCGAGCGCGAAGCCGGTGAGCAGAGCCGGCATAATCTCGGGTAACAGCACGCGGCGGAAGATGGTGAGGCGGTTCGCGCCGAGCGTCGCAGCGGCCTCCTCGATGTCCTTGCCAAGATCGGCAAGCACCGGCTCGATCGTGCGGACCACGAAGGGCAGGCCGATGAATACCATCGCCACCACCACGCCGGCCGGCGTGTAGGCGATCTTGATGCCGACCTTCTCCAGCGCCCCGCCGACGAAGCCGGAGTTCGCGTAGATGGCGGTGAGCGCGATGCCCGCCACCGCCGTCGGCAGCGCGAAGGGCAGATCGACCAGCGCGCTCGCCAGCTTCTTGCCGGGGAAGGAATAGCGCACGAGCACCCAGGCGATCAGCGTGCCGAACACGCCGTTGATCGCCGCCGCGCCCAGCGCCGCAAGGAAACTCAGCCGATAGGCGGCGATCGCGCGCGGGCTGAAGGCGACCTCGGCGAAATGGACCGGACCGAGGCTGAGCGAGCGGATCAGCACCGCGGCCAGCGGCAGCAGCACGAGCAGCCCCAGCCACAGCATCGTCATTCCGAGCGTGAGGCCGAGGCCCGGCATGGCCGAGCGCGCCCGTTTGCGCCGGCTCGCCTTCACGGGCGTGGAGAGAGCCGGCGCAGTGGTCATCAGAAGTCGAAATGCAGCCTCGTCGCGAAGGCATCGCCCTTCGCGGTAGTGCCGTTGAGCGAGACGGGGGCCACGACGAGCGGCGAATTCTGCCCTTCGAAGCGGATGTAGTTGAAGAGCACCTTCACATTCCCCGTCAGATACCAGTTCAGCGCGGCGGTCCACGCATGGGCGTCATGATCGAGCGGCGACAGCTTGTGCTCGGTCAGGTTGAGGCGGTCGTAGCGCACGGCCAGCTCGAAGGCACCCCAGTTTCCCTTGAGGGGGTCAAAGGGACGGATGGGCTTGAGCCGGTCGATCGCGCCGCCGCGGAAGGTGCGTGATTCGCCGGTGAGGAACAGCGAGCCGAAGGCGTACCAGCCGTCGAAATTGAGCGACGGTGCCGCCCCGAACTGGTCGAGGTGCATGTGGTTATACTCGCCCTGCACCGAGAATGGGCCGTACACCGCCGCGCCCTCGAACCCGTAATAGGTCGCGTTGCTGACGCCGGTCTGCGGCCCGCCGGCAGGGTTCGTGCCGGTGATCGTCACCGATTCGATATTGCCGTTGTCAACGCGCACGTTGGGGCGATCGGCCAGCGTCACCGAATTCCCGGCGAGATCCTTCACGTGATAGGCGGATGCGCCGAGGTGGATCAGGTGGCGCGCGTCGTTGATCGGCTCGACCGTCACGCGGCCGTTATAGCCCCACACCTCGTCCGGCGTGGTGGCGTTGCGACCGATCGATTCGTTGGCGCCGTAAAGGCCGCCCGTCGCGGTCAGCCACTTGTTCGCATATGCGAGGGTCAGGCCGACGCGGCGCTCGCCGCCGACCGCGCCGAACGCGGTGTTGGCCATGCCGCGTTCCAAGAACTCGTTGAACGCGTCCGGGCTGTTGGCTTCCAGGCCCGCCGGGATCTTGAGCTGGCCGGCGGTGATGGTGAGGTTCTTCACGCCGGTATAGGCAACATAGGCATCGAGCAGGGTGGTCTGCCCGCCGACCCACTCGCCCTCAAGCCGCCAGGCGATCTGCTTGAAGGCGGTGCCGTCGAAACCGAAGCGGCCGCGCCTTATCTGCGTGCCGTTATTATAGTCGTAGCCGCCCTTGCGTTCGTTGAAGGCGGCATAGTCGACATCGAGGATGCCGCGCGGCTTGAAGGTGAAATTGCCGTCGGGCGAGGTGAATTGCGGCACGTAGGACCAGGTGGTCTGCGTCTGCTTGGGTAGCGCCGGCACGGGCGGTGGCGGGGGAGGGGCTGCGGCAGCGACGGCCGTCGTCACTTGCGATGGGATGGTCGCGACAGTGGCCTGCTGCTGGTCGAGCTGGCGGTGGAGGTCCGCATTCTCGGCCTGAAGCGCGTCGACCTTCGCTTCGAGCGCGTTCAGGCGCTCCAATATGGCGGCGTTGGAGACCGGTTTCGCGGCAAGCGCCGGGGAAGCGGCGAGCGCCACGATGGACGCCCCGCCGAGCAGCAGGTTTCGCATGATGAAAAGCCCCTCTTTATCTCGTTCTCGGGCCGGGCAGGGCGCTGCGCTCTCAGCTCCCCGCCCGGCCTGTATGCTGTAGCTTAGTGCTTCGCGGCAGCGAAGATCTGGTCGAAGGCCGCGCCATCGGCGAAATGCGCCGCCTGTGCCTTGGCCCAGCCACCGAAATTGCGGTCGATGGTGAAAAGCTGGAGGCGCGGGAACTTGGCGGCATATTGTTTCGCCACGACCGGATCGATCGGCCGGTAATAGTCCTTGGCGATGATCTGCTGCGCCGGCCGTGTGTAGAGATAGTTCAGATAGGCGGTCGCCACCTTGCGCGTGCCCTTCTGGTCGACATTCTTGTCGACCAGAGAGACGGGCGGCTCGGCGCGGATCGAGACGGAGGGCACGACGATGTCGAACTTGCCCTGGCCAAGCTGGTTGACTGCGAGGAACGCCTCGTTCTCCCACGCCAGCAGCACGTCGCCCTGCCCGCGCTCGACGAAGGTGGTGGTCGCCCCGCGCGCGCCCGAATCGAGCACCGGCACGTTCTTGAACAGCTTGATCATGTAGTCCTTGGCCTTGGGGCCATAGGTCTTCTGCGCGTAGCCCCACGCCGCCAGATAGTTCCAGCGCGCGCCGCCCGATGTCTTCGGGTTGGGGGTGATCACCTGCACGCCCGGCTTGATCAGATCGCCCCAGTCCTTGATCCCCTTGGGATTGCCCTTGCGGACGAGGAAAACGATCGTCGAATAATAAGGCGTCGAATTGTGGGGCAGGCGGCTCTGCCAGTTGGCCGGCAGCAGCTTCGCCTTCTGCGCGATCGAATCGATGTCGTAGCCGAGCGCCAGAGTCACCACGTCGGCGGGCGAGCCTTCGATCACCGAACGCGCCTGCGCGCCCGATCCGCCGTGGCTCTGGCGGATGGTGACGTCCTGTCCCGTCTTGGCCTTCCAGTCCTTGGCGAAGGCGGCGTCGATATCCTGATAGAGTTCGCGCGTCGGATCGTAGGAGACGTTGAGGATCTCGACGGGCGCCGGAGCGGCCGTGGCGCCGGACAGCGCGACCGGGCCGGCGACCAGCGAAGCGGCGATGCCGGCAAGAATGAAGCGGCGATGCATGACGGTTCCTTCCCCTGTAAGGTTGCGGGAAGGCTATTTCCTATTTCCACAGTCGAGAAATGGAGAAAACTTCACGAACCCCAAGAAGCGCTTTCTACGCCTGTCATTTCTACGCCCGTCATATGACAGGTTCAGGCGGCGAGCGTCTCGATCGCGGCGGCATCGGCGAGAGTCGTGCCCGACAGGATGCGATCGGCCTCCGTCCGCACCTGCGCCATCACCCTGCGGATCGCGCAGGTCGCTTCGTCATGGCAATCGCCGCAGCGCGCGTAGAAGTTGAGGCTGGCGCAGGGCACCAGTGCCAGCGGCCCGTCCATCAGGCGGATCACCTCGGCGAAGCTGATCTCCGCGGGCTTGCGCGCCAGCACGTAGCCGCCGCCGGGCCCGCGCCGGCTCGTCACCATGCCCGCCTTCTTGAGATCGAGCAGGATCAACTCCAGATATTTGCGCGGCACCTGCTGTGTCGCGGCGATGTCGGCGACCTGCACCGACCGGCCGTGATCGGCCTCGGCGAGGTAGAGCAGCGCACGCAGCGCATAGCGGGTTTTCTGGGCGAGCATGACGGGGACCGCCTTATTCCCCAGCACCTTGCTCGGCAATGAAGCAGTTCGTCGAAAAAACGATTTCGTCTTGACGCGGCGAAATGGCCTCACCGCGCGACGCTTTCCTTATTGCGCGCCAGCGGCTATGGCGCGCGCCAATTGTAAGACGCTTTGAACGTACGAGGATTGATGGCGAAAGAAGAACTTCTCGAGATGCGCGGCCAGGTGGTGGAGCTTCTGCCCAACGCCATGTTCCGCGTGCGCCTCGAAAACGATCACGAGATTCTGGGCCACACCGCCGGCAAGATGCGCAAGAATCGCATCCGCGTGCTGGTCGGCGACGAGGTGCTCGTCGAGCTGACGCCCTACGATCTCACCAAGGGCCGCATCACGTACCGGTTCAAGTGACGGAGGCGCGGTTCATCCGCGCTTCGCCGAACGGGGGTTCCGACATGCGCTTCGTTCTGGCGTCCGCCAGCCCGCGCCGGCTGGAACTGCTGGCGCGGCTCGGCATCACGCCCGACGCCATAGACCCCGCCGACGTGGACGAGAACCCGCGCCGGCTGGAGCTGCCTCTGCCTCATGCCCGCCGCCTCGCTGCGGAGAAAGCCGCCGTCGTGGCCGCGCGTCACCCCGGCGCGCTGGTGCTCGCCTCCGATACGGTGGTTGCTTGCGGGCGCCGCATCCTGCCCAAGGCCGAGGACGAGCGCACCGCGCGCCAGTGCCTGGACCTGCTCTCCGGCCGTCGCCATCGCGTACACTCGACCGTGACGCTGATCGATACCGAAGGACGGGCGCGTCATCGCGAATCGACCAGCGTGCTGGCCTTCAAACGCCTCTCCCCGCAGGAGATCGACGCTTATGTCGCGGGCGGCGAGTGGCATGGCAAGGCCGGCGGCTACGCGATCCAAGGTTCGCCGAGAGCTCGGAAAGA
>BACX01000409.1 GCA_000333335.1 Sphingomonas-like bacterium B12
CGGCGGGATGCGATCTTTCTCGCATTCCCTAATAATCTTACGCGGTGCCTTCGGAATCCAGCGCGTAGCCGGCCGAGCGCACGGTGCGGATGATGTCGGGCATCGCGCCGTCGTCGTTGATCGCCTTCCTCAAACGACGGATGTGGACGTCCACGGTGCGCGGCTCGATATCCGCCTCGCGGCCCCACACCGAGTCCAGCAGTCGTTCGCGCGAGAAGACGCGGCCGGGATGTTCGAGGAAGTGGCGGAGCAGGCGGAACTCGGTCGGCCCCAGCGCGATCGGGGAGCCATCGCGGCGCACCTTGTGGCCGACCAAGTCCATCTCGATGCCGCCATATTCCAGCCGCTCGCCGGCCAGCGCCGGGCGCACGCGGCGCAGCACCGCCGAGACGCGGGCGAGCAGTTCGCGGGGCGAGAAGGGCTTTGTCACGTAATCGTCGGCGCCGGTTTCGAGGCCGCGCACCCGATCCTCTTCCTCGCCGCGCGCGGTGAGCATGATGATCGGGAGGTTGGCGGTCTCGGCGCGGCGGCGGAGCCGACGGCACACCTCGATGCCCGACAGGCCCTCGACCATCCAGTCGAGCAGCACGAGGTCCGGCGTCTGCTCGGCGGCGAGTAGCAGCGCTTCCTCGCCGTCGGGCGTGCGCTCTACATCGAAGCCTTCCCGCTCCAGATGCCACGAAACCAGTTCGGCGAGGGCGGCGTCGTCCTCGACCAGCAATACCCGTCCGGGCATTCGTTTACTCCGCGTCCGGCGTGAGGGGGTCGCCGCCGCGCGGGCGCTCGATCAGCTGCTCGCCGGTGGCGGCGAAGAACACCATCTCGGCGATGTTGGTGGCGTGATCGCCGATCCGCTCGAGGTTCTTGGCGATGAAGAGCAGGTGCGCCGATTCGGTGATGCTGGTCGGATTCTCCATCATGTAGGTGAGGAGGGTACGGAACAGCGAGTTGTAGAAGTCGTCGACGTGGCGATCGGCCTCCTGCACCGCGACGGCACCGGCGGCGTCGCGCGCGGCATAGGCGTCGAGCGCGCCGCGCACCATGTCGCTGACGGAGCGGGCCATCGCCGGCAGGATCGCCATCGGTTCGGACGAGCGCATCTCGGCGAGCAGCGGCACGCGCTTGGCGATGTTCTTGGCATAGTCGCCGATCCGCTCGATCACGCCCGAAATCTTGAGTGCGGCGACCGCGTCGCGCAGATCGTCGGCCATCGGGGCGCGGAGCGCGATCAGGCGGAGCACGGAGCGCTCGATCTCGGCCTCCAGCTCGTCGATCTTGCGGTCTTCCTGCACCACCATCGCGGCCGCTTCGAGATCGATGCGCGAGAGCGCCTGGATCGCGGCGGTGATCGCCGCCTCGGCACGGCCGCCCATCTCGGAGACGAGGCCCCGGATCTGGCCGAGATCGCTGTCGAACGCCTTTACGGTGTGGCCGGTGGTCGCCATGTCTTGAAAGTCCCCAATGCCGGACGACAACCTAGCCCGCGACGGCCGCGAACGAAAGGTGGAGGCGCCCGTGAGGCCTCTGCATGGGAATTGTTACAATTTGGCGTCGGCAGTCTTTATCGGTTTTGGCGGCTCGGGAAAGATGTCGTCGCGCTCGTGGCTGAGCGCGTCGCCGTAATAGCCGAGCAAGCGGCTCAGGCCCGGAACATGGCTGACATCTCTAGGGCGACTGACGAGAAACAGCGGGAACGCCTTGACGTTGGAAAGCGCGACGATGGTTAGGGTATCATGGTGCGTGAGAGCCTGTGGATAAGGCATGATCCCGATCGCGCCGGGTTTATCGGCGACTATCCGCGCAACCATGTCAGCGTCGGCGCCATGACCGGTATAGGCGCCGTCCGTACGGACAGGCCGGTCATCCTTCAGAATGGGGCCGTAAAGCGTGTCGGCGATGGCCGGCGTCGGCGTCGGTCCATGGATGACGATCGGCTTGGCGGGCAAGCCTGAACGGACTTCTGCCCAAGTCTTCGCGTTGGAGGTCAATGCCTTAACAAGGTCGGCCGTATCTCCAAAAGGTGGAGGCGAGCCATCCTTCGCCTTAACGGCCATCACAGTAGTGTCGCCAATCCACTTCTGCTCGATGTCGGTCGATCCGTCAGCAGCACAGCGGGCCTGTTCTTCTGCCGTCATCTTCCGTGTGGTGATCAGGATGTCGGGCCGGGTCGGATTGTCCTTGTCGCAGAAGCGGGCGATGCCCTCGCCGGTGCCGCCCGCACGGACCAGTGGGGCCAGCACGTCCGGATCCTCGCGCATCAGCCGCTCGGCGACTTGCGTTGACAGCAGGTAGCCGGCGCTCGACCCCGCGATGTGGATCTGGTGCGGCGCGGCGCCGGTCGGTGCCTTCGAACAGGCGGCGAGGGGGAGGACGGCGAGTAGAGCGAGGCGACGCATGGCGGCGGGTGTAGCGCCAGACTCCCCTCCCTGAAAGGGAGGGGCAGCGCCTTCACTCCGCCGCCACGCTCTGCGCCGTCGCCGCCGGGATCGGCAGCAGCACCGTCACCGTAGTGCCGACACCCTGCGTGCTGGTGATGTCGAGCCGGCCGCGATGGCGCTCGACGATATGCTTGACGATGGCGAGGCCGAGTCCTGTGCCGCCCGCCTGCCGGCTGCGCCCGGCATCCACGCGATAGAAGCGCTCGGTGAGGCGGGGGAGGTGCTGGGGCGCGATGCCCTCGCCCTCGTCGGCGACGGCGAGTTTGATCATCGTCGTGCCGCTGCGCACCACCTTCACCCGCACCGCCTTGGCCGGATCGCCATATTTGAGCGCGTTGCCGACGAGATTGTGGAGCAGTTGCGAGAGCTGCGCGCGATCGCCCGAGACCGGCGGTAGGCCATCCTCGATCGCCAGCTCGATCCGGTCTTTGGTCTTGTCGCCGCGCAGCGTGTCGGCGGTCTCGCGGGCCAGCGCGCCGAGCGCGATCGTATCGGACGGGGTGCGATGCTTGTCCGCCTCGATGCGCGACAGCGAGATCAGGTCGTCGACCAGCCGCTGCATCCGCCGCGCCTCGCCCGCCATGATCTTGAGGAAGCGTTCGCGTACCGGCGCCTCGTCCGGCCCGTTGGCATCCTCCAGCGTCTCGATGAAGCCGATCAGGCTCGCGAGCGGCGTGCGCAGTTCGTGGCTGGCATTGGCGACGAAATCGACGCGGATGCGTTCGGTCGCGCGGGTCGCGGTGCGGTCGGACAGGCGGACAAGGCGTGCGCCGGCGCCGAGCGGCTGGGTGGAGAGCACCCAGTGCCCGTCGGCCGCGCCCAGCCCGACGAGATCGACGCTGCCCTCGGCATGGACATCGCGGGTCAGCAGCTCGGCGGCGGCGGGGTGGCGGATCGCGACCCGGACGTCGTCGCCGACGACATGTTCGCCGAGCACGCGGATCGCGGCTGCGTTGGCGCGCACCACCTGCCGGCCTTCGACCAGCAGCAGCGGATCGTCCACCGCGCCGAGCAGATCCTCGACCTTCGGGGCGGCGGGGGCGGGGGGAGGGGCAGGCTCCGCCATGGGCTCCGGCGTGCGGCTCCAGTGCTGGGCGACCCACATCAGCAGCGCGATGCCGACGCCGAGCAGGATCCCGGCCGACAGCGTCACCGGCTCGGCCGCGGCGGCGAGCGCCAGCACCAGCCCGCAGACCAGCGCCAAACCACCCAATACGCCCGCTATGCCGATACGCTCCATGCCGTTCCGTCCCGCTTTGCGCCGATCCCGCGACAACCGCCTCTTTATGCGTCGCTCCGTTTACGCTTATGTAGGGAGGAATAACGCATTCGGGGGCTTGATGGCTGAGGATTGTGACAAGCCGGAGAAATCCGCCGAAAACGATGGCACGGTGCGGCCTGCTGGCACCGGGCGGCGCGGCGTGCTGATGCTCGGCGCGGTGGCGGCGACTTCGGTGGTGACGGTGCGGCCAGCGCTCGCCTCGACGGCGGCGTCGGTGCTCAACTGCAAGATCCCGATCCCCGATCCGCCCAATCGCGGCAAATATATCTCGTCGGAGGGCCGGCTGGTCGCGCCCGGCACGCAAGGCGCCTTCGCGCCGGCGCCGCGCCCGGTTTCGGGCGATGAGGCGAAGAAGATGATCAACGGCATGTCGCCGCCGGGTTTCGATCCCAGTGCGCGGCAGGCCTACGTCAATTATATCCGCCGGTTGCAGCACGGCACGAGTGGCTTCACCTGCTACGCCTCGCTGCAGATGCCGGGGCGCTGAGCCGCATCTGACATGCGCTACGCGGCCGATCCGCCGGCGGCCCGGCTGACGGTCGCGCTCGATGCGCTGGTCGCCATTTACCACCGGCCTTCGGGGACGACCCATCTGCTGGCTTCGCCCGCGCCCGAGCTGCTCGATGCGCTGGGCGAGGGCGCGGCGGACGCGCCCGAACTGCTCGCGCGGCTGTCGCGGGCGTTCGAGCTGCCCGATGCCGCCGCCGAGGCGATCGAGGCGCGGATGGAGGAACTGGTCGCGGCGGGCCTCGCCTGGCGCGCATGAGGCACGGCATCCAGCTTCAGGTCGGGCCGGTCGGCTTCCGCATCGGATCGGACTGGGAAGCGCCGGTCGCGGCGCTCGAAAGGCTCTATGCCGATTATCCGCGGCCCGAGGTGCCGGATGTGACGGTGCGCCTCTTCGCCCGACGGCCGTGGCGGCGCGTCGTGCGGCCGTCCGTGGAGATTTCCGGCGATTTCTGGCTGCCCGATGCGGCGCCGCTGCCGCTCGCCCAGGGGCTGCTCGCTGCCGAGATGGGGATGAACCTGCAGGTCGCGCTCGGCTGGCGGCGGCATCTGCTGCTCCACTGCTCGGCCGTGGAGCGCGACGGCCGGGTGCTGCTGATGTCGGGCGCCAGCGGATCGGGCAAGTCGACGCTGGCGACGATGCTGGCGATGCGCGGATGGCGCTTCCTCGGCGACGAATTCGCCTTCGTCGGGCTGGACGACGGGCGTATCCATCCTTTCCCCCGCGCCTCCAGCCTGAAGAACGAGGCGGTGGCGGCGGTGCGCGTGGCGGGCGGCACGGTCGGCCCGGTGCTGGAGGGGACGCCCAAGGGCACGATCGGCTATTGGCGCCCGCCCGAGAACGCGGTCGCCCGGATGCACGAGGCGGCGCCGCCGGCGCTGCTGCTCTTCCCGCGCTTCGGTCGTCCGCAGAATGTCGAGCGGCTGGCGGCGAGCGAGACGTTCATGCTGCTCACTCAGGCCTCGACCAACTACGTCTCGCTGGGCGAGACGGGTTTCGGCGCGCTCAGTCGGCTGGTGCAGAGCGTGCCGGCGCTGGGGATCGACTATCCCGACGGGGACGCCGGCATCGCGCTGGTCGAGCGCCTGTGGAGCGCGCTGTGAAGGCTTCCCGCCTGCTCGTCGGCGCGCTGCGCGAGCCGGAGAGCGTCGCCCTGCTCGATGCCACCGGCTGGACCGCCCTGCTCACCGCCGCGCGGGCCGAGCGCCTGCTGGGGACGCTCGCGCATCGTCTCGATCACCGCGCCGTGCCGCCCTCGGTCTCCCGCATCCTCGCCGATGCGCGCGAGGGGGCTGCGGAAGAGCGCCGCGCCGCCTTGTGGGAGGCGGAGATGGCGCGCCGCGCGCTGGCGCCGCTCGGCATCCCGGTGGTGGTGCTCAAGGGCACCGCCTTCGTCGCGGCGGGGCTGGATGCGGGACGAGGGCGATCGATCGGCGATCTCGACATCCTCGTGCCGCGTGACGCGCTGGATGCGGCCGAGGCGGCGCTCCGCGCGTCGGGGTGGGAGCCGATCAAGGAGGATGCCTATGACGATTCCTATTATCGCCGCTGGATGCACGAGTTGCCCCCGCTGATCCATCGGGAGCGGGATCGGATGATCGACGTCCACCACACCATCCTGCCGCCGACCGCGCGGCCCAAGCCCGATGCGGCAGCGCTGCTGGCCGAAGCGGCGCCGCTCGGCAACGGCCTGTCGATCCTGTCGAACGAGGACATCATCGTCCACGCCGCCGCGCACCTCTTCGCCGATGGCGACCTATCGGGCGGCCTGCGCAACCTGTGGGATATCGACCGCCTGATCCGCGAGTTCGACGGCGAGGGCTTTTGGGAGCGTCTGCGCGAGCGGGCCGGGCGTCACGACCTGCTTCCCGCCCTCTCCCGCGCCGTGCGCCTGACGCGCGATCTGTACGGTACGCCGGTGCCGGACGATTGGGGGCGGGGGCTTTCCGACCGCCTCTTCATCCGCCGCCTGCTCGCCCGCGACGGTTGGGGGCGGCAGGGCCATCCCTTCACGCTGCTGGGCTTCTACGTCCGCTCGCACTGGATGCGGATGCCGCCGGCGATGCTCGCCCGGCACCTCTGGACGAAGGCGACGAAGAAGCCCGGCTAGAGCGTCGCCAGCGCCGGAATCAGCTCGTTCCAGTGATCGATCAGCCGGTCGGCGCCCAGTTCCTCGGGCGGCCGATCGTGGAAACCGAAGCTCAGTGCCACGCACGGGATGCCCGCCGCCTTCGCCGTATCCGTATCGGTGATCGAATCGCCGATGAACGCGGCGGGGCCTTCGCCGCCCGATCGCTCGATCGCGGCGAAGAGCGGCGCGGGATCGGGCTTGCGCACCTCCAGCGTGTCGCCGCCCACCACGGCTGCGAAGCGGTTCTCCCAGCCCATCGCCTTCAGGAATTGGTGGGTCAGCCCTTCGAGCTTGTTGGTGCAGATCGCGATCGTCACGCCATCCGCCTCCAGCGCCGCCAGCGTCTCCTCGACGCCCTCGAACGGCTTCGAGTGATCGGCGATGTGCGCCTCGTAATAGGCGATGAAGAGCGGGAAGCCCTGCTCGACCAGTTCTTCGGACACCTCGCCGGTCGCCGCCAGCCCCTTGCGCAGCAGCGCGCGCGCGCCGTGGCCGACCATGTGGCGCACCTCCTCCGCCGGGATGGGATCGCGTCCCATCTCGGTCATCGCGTGGTTGAGCGCGGCGGTCAGGTCCGGCGCGGTGTCGGCGAGGGTGCCGTCGAGATCGAAGACGACGGTGCGGAAGCGATGCGTGGCCATGATGCCACCGCATGGCGAAGGCGGCTGGAAACGGCAAGCGCGACATGGCATCTCCCCCGCCATGACCGAGCTTACCGCCCCCGCACCGTTCGCTGCTATCGTCCTCGCCGCCGGCAAGGGCACCCGCATGAAGTCCGACACGCACAAGGTGCTGCACCCGATCGCGGGCCGCCCGATGTTGTCGCATCTGCTGGCGAGCGTCGAGACGCTGGGGCCGGTGGCGGAGGTGATCGTGGTCGGCCATGGGCGCGAGCAGATCGAGAAGGCCGTCGAGGCGCGCGGCGCACGGGTCGCGACGCAGGAACCACAGCTCGGCACCGGCCACGCCGTCCAGCAGGCGGAGCGATCGCTCGAGGGGTTCGAGGGTGACATCCTCATCCTCTATGGCGACGTGCCGATGGTGCCGACCGCGACGATGGCGCGGATGCTGGAGCGGTTGCACGCAGACGATGCGCCCGCCGTGGTGGTGCTGGTTTTCCGCCCGCCGGTGCCGGGCGCTTATGGCCGGGTGATCGCAGACGAGAGCGGCGCCATCGCGAAGATGGTCGAGGCCAAGGATGCTTCGCCCGAGGAATATGCGGTGACGCTCTGCAATTCGGGCCTGATGGCGGTGCGCGCGGCCGATCTGTGGCCGCTGCTGGCGCGCGTCGGCAACGACAATGCGGCGGGCGAATATTATCTGGTCGATATCGTCAATCTCGCGCAGACGGATGGCCGCAAGTCTGCGGTGATCGAGACCGAGGCGTGGGAGGTGGCCGGCGTCAACAGCCGCGCCGAGCTGGCCGGGGTCGAGGCAGAATGGCAGCAGCGTCGCCGCGCGCAGGCGATGGCGGATGGCGTGACGCTGATCGCGCCGGAAACCGTCTGGTTCGCCTACGACACGGTGGTCGGCCGCGATGTCACGATCGAGCAGAACGTCGTCTTCGCGCCGGGCGTGACGGTGGCCGACGGCGCCGTGATCCGCGCCTTCAGCCATCTGGAGAAGGCCGACATCGGCACCGGCGCGCTGATCGGCCCTTACGCCCGCCTGCGCCCCGGCGCGCGGATCGGTGCCAAGGCGCATATCGGCAATTTCGTCGAGGTGAAGAACGTGACGGTGGGCGAGGGCGCCAAGGCCAACCACCTTACCTATCTGGGCGACGGCGAGGTCGGCGCGGGGGCGAACATCGGCGCCGGAACCATCTTCTGCAATTACGACGGCTTCCTCAAATACCGGACGATCGTCGGCGAGGGCGCCTTCGTCGGATCGAACAGCGCGCTGGTCGCGCCGGTGACGATCGGCAAGGGCGCGATCGTCGCGGCGGGATCGGTGGTGACGAAGGACGTGGCGCCAGACGCACTCGCCCTCGTCCGCCCCGTGCAGGAAGAGAAGCCGGGCTGGGCCACCCGATTCCGCGCGCGCATGAGCGAGCGCAAGAAGACGGGCGGCTGACCGGTTCCGATTGTGTGCGGTGCAATGAGGCGTTCCGGTTCCGCACCGCCCGCAACACTATCTTACGGAACCTTGTTGTTCCGATTTGCCAATGGCTTGAATATTGTAAAAGAGTGTTTCCCGCCGGCTCCGGTGGGTTGATCTCATGCTGCTATGCACACAGTTCTCCGTCCCGGAGCGATGGAGACGTTCATGCATCAGGATCATCTGTACGGTCATGACGAGCCGCTGAGCTGGCGCGATATCGAGGCCCTGCCCTTCTATCTGGCGGCCGCCTTGCTGGCTTTCTTCCTGGTCCACGGATTGATGGACGAGGGGCTGGCGCTGCGCGTCGGCGCGCTGAAGGGCATGGCGATCGTCGGGATGCTCGGCCTGTATCAGGTCTGGTCGGACATCGCGCCCGAATGATCGTCGGCCGTACCCCGCGCATCCGACAGACGCTCTTCCAGGCATGGCGGGTGCTGGCTGCGCTATTCCTGTGGGACGTCGCGGTCACCGTTTTCTACTTCGTGTCTCCGTTCGAGGCGCCGGCGTTGCCGCTGGCGCTGTTCGGCACGGTGATGGCGCTGTTCCTCGGCTTCCGCGACAATTCGGCCTATCAGCGCTGGTGGGAAGGGCGCGTGCTGTGGGGGGCGATGATCAACGCCTCGCGCAGCCTGACGCGCGGGCTGCTCGCTTTCCTGCCGGACGACGATCCGTCCGCCTTTACGCTCAAACAGATCATCGTGCGCCGCCAGATCGCCTTCGTGCAGGTGCTGCGCGGCCAGCTGCGCCGCCAGAATCCGGCGGCCGAGGCGGTGCGCGTGCTGGGCGAGGCCGCCGCAGCGCAGGTGCTCGATCGCGCCAACGTCGCCAATGCGATCCACGACGGCACCAGCAAGCTGATCGCGGAAGCCAAGCGCGAGGGGATGATCGACAGCATTCAGCAGATCCAGCTGGAAAGCGTGATGGTCGATATCTCCAACGCGCAAGGGGGTATGGAGCGGCTGAAGAATACGCCGCTGCCCGCCCAGTATCGCAGCTATCCCGCCTTCTTCACGCGGTTGTTCTGCGTGCTGCTGCCGATCGGGCTGGTCGAGGCGCTGGGTGTGGCGACGCCGATCGGTTCCTCGCTGGTCGGCCTCGCCTTCCTCGTCGCCCTGCAGATCGGCGACGATCTGGTCGATCCCTTCGCCGATTCGGTCCATGATGTGCCGCTCACCGCGATGACCCGGACGATCGAGATCGACCTGCTCCAGTCGCTCGGCGAGGAAGCTCCGAAGCCCGTTGCGCCGGTCAACGGCGTGCTGTGGTAGCACCTGTCCAATTCGTCATCCACGCGTTAGGGGAGCCGATGTCCATGCCTTGCTAGGGGCATCGGTTCGAAGCGCGCGGAGGCGAGTGGCATGTGCGGAATCATCGGAATTCTGGGAACCGAAGCGGTGGCGCCGCGCCTGCTGGCGGGCCTGCGTCGGCTCGAATATCGCGGTTATGACTCGGCCGGTATCGCCACCGACCACGATGGCCTGATCGACCGCCGCCGCGCCGCCGGCAAGCTCGACAATCTGGCGAAGGTGCTCGACGAGCAGCCGCTGCCCGGCACCACCGGCATCGCCCACACCCGCTGGGCCACCCATGGCGCGCCGACCGAGGACAATGCCCATCCGCACGCCACCGAGGAGGTGGCGGTCGTCCACAACGGCATCATCGAGAACTTCAAGAGCCTGCGCGACGAACTGATCGGGCGCGGCCGGGTATTCAAGTCGCAGACCGATACCGAGGTGGTGTGCCACCTCGTCTCCGAGCAGGTCGAGAACGGGCTCGATCCGGTCGAGGCGGTGCGGGTCACCCTGAAGCGCCTGCACGGCGCTTTCGCGCTCGCCATCCTGTTCCGCTCCAACCCCGATCTGCTGATCGGCGCGCGGCTCGGCTCGCCGCTGGTCGTCGGCTTCGGCGAAACCGAGAGCTATCTGGGGTCGGATGCGCTGGCGCTGGCGCCGCTCACCCAGCGCATCTGCTATCTGGAGGAGGGCGACTGGTGCGTCCTCACCCGCGACGGCACCGTCGTCTACGATCGCGACGACAAGGAGGTGACGCGCCCCATCGTGATTTCGGGCGCCAACGACGTCACCATCTCCAAGGGCAATCATCGTCACTTCATGCTCAAGGAGATTTACGAGCAGCCGATCGTGGTGGCGCAGACGTTGCGTAGTTACCTGCGGCGGCTCGACGGCGAACTGGCGATGCCCGCGCAGGATTTCGATCTCGCCTCGGTGAAGCGCGTCACCATCGTGGCCTGCGGCACCTCTTATTACGCCGGCTGCGTCGCCAAATACTGGTTCGAGCAGTTCGCGCGCGTGCCGGTCGACATCGATGTGGCGAGCGAGTTCCGCTACCGCGAACCGGTGATGGAGGAGGGCGGCCTCGCGCTCTTCATCTCCCAGTCGGGCGAAACGGCGGACACGCTGGCGGCGCTGCGCCACGCCCGCGCGTCCGGCCAGAAGATCGCGGTGGTGGTCAACGTGCCGACCTCGACGATGGCGCGCGAGGCGGACCTGCTGCTGCCGACCCACGCCGGGCCGGAGATCGGCGTCGCCTCGACCAAGGCCTTCACCTGCCAGCTGGCGGTGCTGGCGGCGTTCGCGGCCAATCTGGCGCGCGCCAAGGGGCGTCTCAGCCGCGACGAGGAGAAGGCGCTGGTCCGCCACCTCTCCGAAACGCCGGCCGCGCTGAACGGCGCGCTCGCT
This sequence comes from Sphingomonas-like bacterium B12, assembly GCA_000333335.1. Taxonomy (GTDB): domain Bacteria; phylum Pseudomonadota; class Alphaproteobacteria; order Sphingomonadales; family Sphingomonadaceae; genus Solisphingomonas. The sequence goes on from BACX01000409.1 coordinate 11,159, forward strand.
TATGACGAGGCGATCGAGCAGGTCGCGCAGGGCATCGCCAAGGCGCGCGACGTGCTCTATCTCGGGCGCGGGCCGGACTATCCATTGGCGCTGGAAGGCGCGCTGAAGCTCAAGGAAATCAGCTACATCCATGCGGAGGGCTATGCCGCCGGCGAAATGAAGCACGGCCCGATCGCGCTGATCGACGAGAATGTGCCGGTGATCGTTCTCGCGCCCTCCGGCCCGCTGTTCGAGAAGACCGTCTCCAACATGCAGGAGGTGCAGGCGCGCGGCGGCCAGGTGGTGCTGATCTCCGACTATGACGGCATCCAGCAGGCCGGCGAGGGCTGCATCGCCACGATCACCATGCCCAAGGTCCACCCGCTGATCGCGCCGCTCGTCTACGCGATCCCGGTGCAACTGCTGGCCTATCACGTTGCGGTGGCCAAGGGCACCGACGTCGACCAGCCGCGCAACCTCGCGAAGAGCGTGACGGTGGAGTGATCCCGATCAGCGCGCGTCGAACGTCGCGCGCGCTGCCTCCACCTTCGTGAGATTGTCCTCCGCCCACAGCCATACGCCGCAGAAGGCTGCGCCGAGGCTCTGGCCGAGTTCGGTGAGGCGATAGTCCACACGCGGCGGGATCACCGGGTGGATGGTGCGCGTCACCATGCCGTCGCGCTCCATCTGGCGCAGCGTCTGGGTCAGCATCTTCTGGCTGATGCCGGGCACCTGGCGGCCAAGCTGGGTGAAGCGCAGCTCCTCATGCTGGGTCAGTCCTCGAGGATGATCATCGTCCACTTGTTCGGGAAGCGGCCGATCAGTCGTTGACCAGCGCCTCGACGCGCGGATCGCATTCCGTGGGCGGGGTGTCTTCCGCGATGCGGCGGCCGCGGCGATGGGTCGCATCGTCGAAGGGCAGCCTCGACATGGGTCACTCTCTTTCGGGTAAGTATAAATCTCCCGGGTGCCTTCTTTCGGCTGGAAACTAACGGGCTACATCGGCGCCATCAACTCTGGACGGAGACATTCCCATGAAGAGCCAAGGCAACACGATCCTCATCACCGGCGGCGGATCGGGCATAGGCGAGGCGCTGGCGCACCGTTTCCATGATGCCGGCAACACCGTGATCGTCGCGGGGCGCCGGCAGGACGCGCTCGACAAGGCGATAACGGGCCGCGCGAACATGCACGCGCTGACGCTGGACGTGGAGAGCGCGGAGGGCGTGGAGGATTTCGCGAAGCGGCTGCTGGCCGCGCATCCTTCGCTCAACGTGGTGATCAACAATGCGGGCATCATGCGGTTCGAGCCGCTCGACCGGTCGCGCGATCTCGGCGATGCCGAGGCGACGATCACCACCAACCTGCTCGGCCCGATCCGTATGATCAACGCTCTCATCGATCATCTTGTGGCGCAGGCTGACGCGGCGATCGTCAACGTGACGTCGGGCCTGGCCTTCGTGCCGCTGGTCGCGACGCCGACCTACAACGCCACCAAGGCGGCGATTCATTCCTACACCGTCGCGATGCGCGAGGCGCTGAAGGGCAAGGTCGAGGTGATCGAGCTGGCGCCGCCCGCGGTGCAGACCGGCCTCACGCCGGGGCAGGAATCGCGGCCGGGCTACCAGCCGCTCGATGAGTTCACGGATGAGGTGATGGCGCTGTTCGGCACGGTGCCGACGCCGAAGGAAATCCTGGTCGAGCGGGTCGGCTTCCTCCGCTTCGCAGAGGCACAGGGCCGGTTCGACGAGACGGTGGTGCAACTGAACGACTTCGCGACGCGAGCGCGAGAAGGCAAGGAGTGACGGCAGGGGAATAACGGCAGGGGGCGCGGAGCCGGAATGGCCCCCGCGCCCCTTCGCTCGGGTGTCAGGCGACCGACAGGGCGACCTTCGCGCCGTTATGGGCGAGGTGCGAATAGGGGCAGACCACGTCCGCTTCGGCGACCAGCGCTTCCGCTGTCTCGCGGTCGAGCGTCGGGATCGAGACGCTGAGCGCGATTTCCAGGCCAAAGCCCTTGCCGTCCTCGCGCGGGCCGATGCCGACCGTCGCGGTGACGGTGGTCGTGTCGTCGACCTTCAGCTTCTTCTGCCCGGCGACGAACTTCAGCGCGCCGATGAAGCAGGCCGAATAGCCGGCGGCGAAGAGCTGTTCCGGATTGGTGCCTTCGCCGCCATTGCCGCCCAGCTCCTTGGGGGTGTCCAGCGTAATCGAGAGACGACCGTCGGAGGATTTGGAAACGCCGGTGCGGCCGCCAGTGGAGGTGGCTTCGGCGCGATACAGGATGGTCATAGCGAAACTCCTTATCATATTCACGATAATCATTATCGCGATAAATGCTAGCTAGGCGCATGGTCGCAGCTTGTAAAGAGAGAAATTTATCGCGATATGCTTTTGCGTGAAATTTTTTGAGGACCGGAGTTCCGGCGATGAGCAAGCATCCCCTGACGCTCGACGATCAGCTGTGTTTCGCGGTCTATTCGGCCGGGATCGCGATCAACCGCGCCTATCGCCCGCTGCTCGATGAGCTGGGCATCACCTATCCGCAATATCTCGTGCTGCTGGCGCTGTGGGAGCAGGACGGCCAGACGATCGGCGCGATCGCGGATCGGCTGGCGCTCGAATCGAGCACGATCACGCCGCTGGTGAAGCGGCTGGAGGCGGGCGGGCTGTTGTCCCGCGAGCGCACCCGCGGCGAGCGCAG
>BACX01000408.1 GCA_000333335.1 Sphingomonas-like bacterium B12
GGCCGCATCACGCGAGCACCCGCGCAGGCGGCCACGCGGGCGGATCGGCCACAGGCAGATCGATCAACGCATCGAGCAGCACGATCATCGCCACGCAGTCGTCGTGGTTGTATTGGACGATGCGCTCGCGGACCGCGGGATCGCCGGTGCGGTCGTACTCGTCGAACCAACTGATCGACGCCGCGCCGCTCGCGTCCGCGTCGGCCCACTTGAAGCCGAGATACTTCGCCAGCGGCTTGATGCTGTTCGAGTTGAGCGGCCAGTCGGTATGCGGCAGCACCACGTCGAAGTAGAGGTCGATCGTCCGGTCCTTCGCGAACAGCGCCTCGACGTCCTCGGCTGAGCAGACGTCCGGGTGGCGTTGCTGGAGCATGCGGAAGCAGGTCCGCTCGTAGGCGCTGTAGACGTAGATAGGCGCCGCCGGATCGGCGGTCAGCATCTCCATGGATCGCGCGAACGCCTCGCGCTCCTCGGCGAGATCGTGCGCGAAGAAGTAGGGGAAGCGGCGCTCGCCCGGACCGTGGCGTCCGATCCTTTCGAGGATGCCGAACAGGTACACGATGTTGTCTCGCGTGGGATCGGTTTCGATGTCGAGATGGAGCTCGCGGTCGGCGCGGGCGAGCTCGAGGTGCTGCCGCGCAATGGGCGTCGCGCCGGGCGTGCGCAGGATGCGCGCCTTGTCCTGGAAGCGCTGGGGGCGCGAGGCGCCAAGACCGACGATGTCGGTGCGGCCGCCGGCGCGGGAGAGGGCGGCAACGTCGAGAGCCGCGAGATCGGACACCGTCGGCGCGACCCTGTCCAGAACATCACGGATGCCGCGACCGAGCCCGGCGATCAGCGTGAGATCGTCGGCGCCGTCGAGTTCCGCCCGGCAGACCGTCCTCCAGACGCAGAGGCCGCATGTCGCGGAGAGCGCGCCGCGTGTGCCGGCCTCCTGATCGCGGATCCGGCGGGCGTGGACGACGAGGCGGTCAACCCACTGCGCCCAGCTCTCGCCCGACTTCGACTTGGGAAGACCAAGATCATACCAGGCGAGCTCGCCGTCGGAGCCGATGACGAACGCGGCGTCGCCATCGCCCATGCCGGCCATCTCGAGGATTATGGCGTAGAGGCCGACCTGCGCCGCGTATTCGGGCTTGGGGCGGATGCGGTCCGGCGCGAACGGGCTGCCGGCCTTGATGTCGCCGGCACGCCAGTGATCGCCGGTCGAGGGGTGGTGGATGAGGTCGGGCATGCCGAGCAGGTCGGCATGGCGGATGCGGTCGCCGGCGATCCACAGTGCCGTCGGCGACCGCATCGCCGCGATGGTGGCCCCCTCGCGAAGGGGCAGGGGGACGTCGCGGAGATCGACGATCGTGTCGCCATCGGCCACGCCGCCGAGGATCTCGGCCTCGTGCGCCATGCCGCCCGACCACAGCATCTCGACGAAGCTCGACACCTTGTCACGGAGGGCGGGATCGCCGTGGAGGTCGTGGTGGACGCGGCGCTCGCAGGCGACGAGGTCGCGCAGCATCGACCCGGTAATGTATCCATCACGCGGCGCGCGCCCGCTCCATCACCCTCGTATCGAACGGCAGGGTGACCTCAATGCGGTGCCGCCGCTGCCGCTCTCCCGCAGGATGCGGCCCCCAGCGCGGTGGACGAGCTCGCGCACGATCGGAGTGCCGCGCGCGGGCGCGTCCGGATCGATGCCGGGACCGTCATCGGAGACCGTCATGGTGACGTCGGTCGCCTCCACGGAGAGACTGACCACCACGCGACCGATGCGATCGACGAGCGCATGACGGAAGGCGTTCGTGATGAGCTCGTTGGCGATCATCAGCAGACGGCGGCCGGTCTCCCCGTCGATGATCAGCTTAGAGGTGCGGAGGTCGAGCACCGACCCTCCCGGGCAGTCGCGCGCGGCAGCGAGCGACGATGTCCGCCTGTTCGAAGAGCTCCTCCTTCGAGACAAGCGTCGCGCCGGCGGCATGCGCGCGCTCCTCGGTCAGGTTCTGGCTCCAGGTTATCACCCGCATGCCGAACGCCTGCGCGATCCTCGCGACGGCGCCGCCGATGTTGCCGAGACCGAGCACGCCGAGCGTGCGTCCGTGGAGATCGCCCGCAATGCCGGTCTGCCAGCCCCCACGACGGAGGCTGGTCGCCTCGGGGACGAGGTTCCGCACCAGACCGAGGATCATCGCCCAAGTCATCTCGATCGTCGGATCGGAGCTGTAGCCGGTGTGGCGGACAGCAATCCCGCGCTCGTTCGCCGCATCCATGTCGATCGAGGCGTTTCGCTTGCTCGTCGTGCAGACGAGCCTGAGCTTCGGCAGGCGCTCGATGAGCGTGCGGGTCAGCGGTGTCCGCTCGCGCATCACGCAGACGACATCGAACGGAGCGAGACGCTCGGCGACCGCGTCCTCGTCGGACAGGTGGTCCCGGAACACCCCGATCTCGCAGCGGCCCTCCAGTGGCGACCAATCCGCCATTCGCAGCGCCACGCCCTGGTAGTCGTCGATGATGGCTACGCGCGTCACATCCACACTCCTCGCGCCTTGTTGACAGCAGGTCTGGCCGCCCCTCGCCTCAGGGCCCCGCAATCGGCGCGACTGGCAGTTTCAACCCGGCTCGCGCGCGCCGTCTCGTAGATGGCCATCCGCGCGTAGGCCGCCGAGAGAAGCGGATAGGGGCGGGGATCGGGAACGCGGGCAAGCAGATCGCCGACGATCGGTTCGTGCTCGATCGGCCGTCCGGCCCGGAGATTCCGGTAGAGCGACGAGGTCTGCCTCGAGCCCTCCGCGGCGAACATCTGCGAGAGCTGCTCGACAACCTTCGATCTCGGCGGCATGTCGATGGCGTCCAGCGCCTGGCGCCCCTCCAGCAGGATCTGCTGAATCACCCGGCGACCGTAAGGGTCCGCGTTGATCGCGCCGACATCGCCGTCGAGGAGGCTGTTGGCCGAACCCAGAGCCACCATCATCAGCCACTTCTCACTGATCTCGACTCCGATCTCCGTGGAGATCCCGACTTCGATGCCCTCGCACGACAGGAGCTGTCTGACGGCGTCGAGACGATCATCCGTCCCGCCGTCCCAACGGCCGAACGAGATCTGCGCGCCGGGCGCGAGTTCGAGCACATGGCCGCCGTCGTCGAGCGTCGTGACGCACTTCACGACGCTGCCGAGCGCGGTGCCGTCGCCGAAGGCTTCGCGCAGGACGTCGAAGTGCCGCGCGCCGTTGAGCGCCGGGATGATCAGCGTCTCCGGTCCGACCGCCCGCACGATCTGCATCGCCGCCTCGGCGAGGCCGTGACCAGGGACGGCGAGAAGGATCACGTCGTAGTGTCCGTCCAACTCGCCCGCAAGTGACAGCCGGGGATGCGCGACCAATTCGCCTCCGGGCCGCGAGACGACCAGTCCCGATGCCGCCAGATCGGCCCGCCGGGCCTCACGCACCAGCATGGTGACATCCCTGCCGGCATCGCTCCAGAGGGCTCCCAGATAGCCGCCGACGGCACCGGCCCCTACGACAAGAATACGCAACGTGATCTCTCCGGATTGAGCGCCCGGCGTTCAGGCGGGCGAGGGCGCCAGGATTGGCTTCCGTACCTGGGAAAGCAGCAGGATCGCGGCGGCGACGACACCCATCGCGCCGGCCATGACGAAGGCAGGCAAATAGGTGCCTACCGACTCCCGGATCACGCCGGCTCCGAACGCGGCCGCGGCGGCGCCGAGCTGGTGTCCGGCGAGAATCCAGCCGAACACGATCGGTGCCTCCTGCTCCCCGAACGCCTCGTTGGCGAGCTTCATGGTCGGAGGCACGGTCGCGATCCAGTCAAGCCCATAGAAGACCGCGAACACCGTCAGGCTCGTCAGGTGAAGCGAGGAAGGGGAGGGC